>JBDSHC010000051.1:0-20354 GCA_039918675.1 Devosia sp. | reverse complement strand
CGGCGTTGAAGGTGGAGGGGGCGGGGTCGATCTTGAGGGCGGTCGAGGATTTGAGGGCTGTAACGGTGTTCTGCTGGATGCTGCCCACCGGGTTGAACTGCGCGGTGGCGCCGCCTGAGACCAGCATGAGGTTCTGATCCTTGACCGTGCCGCGCGTCATGCCGCGGGAGACGAGGCTTTGCGCGGGGACGGGGGCCGGGGCGTGGCTCTGGGCGCGGGCGGTGGATTCTGCTTCGCCCTTGCCGAGACCGGTGTTGGTGGTGGCGTCCGGGTGGACGTGGGCGAGGTCGTCGCGGTCGAGATAGGAGACGGCGAGTTCCCGGAACACGTAGTCGAGGATCGAGGTCGAGTTCTTGATCCGGTCATTGCCCATGACCATGCCGGCCGGCTCGAAGCGGGTGAAGGTGAAGGCCTCGACATATTCGTCGAGCGGTACGCCGTATTGGAGGCCGAGCGAGATGGCGATGGCGAAATTGTTCATCATGGCACGGAAGGCAGCGCCTTCCTTGTGCATGTCGATGAAGATCTCGCCGAGGCGGCCATCATCATATTCGCCGGTGCGGAGGTACACTTTGTGGCCGCCGACGATGGCCTTCTGAGTGTAGCCCTTGCGGCGCGAGGGGAGCTTCTCGCGGTCGCGATCGTGGATGACGCGTTCGACGATGCGCTCGACGATCTTTTCGGCGATCTGCGGCACGCGGGCGGCCTGGCTGGCGGCGAGCAGGGTCTCGACCGCATCCTCGTCCTCATCGTCTTCGTCGGCGATGATCGAGGCGTTGAGCGGCTGGCTGAGCTTTGAGCCATCGCGGTAGAGCGCGTTGGCCTTGAGCGCGAGACGCCACGACTTCATGTAGGACTGCTTGCAGTCTTCGACGGTCGCGTCGTTGGGCATGTTGATGGTTTTGGAGATGGCGCCCGAGAGGAAGGGCTGGGCGGCGGCCATCATCAAGATGTGGCTGTCGACCGAGAGGTAGCGCTTGCCGATCTTGCCGCAGGGCGTGGCGCAATCGAACACCGGCAGATGCTCGGTTTTGATATGCGGGGCGCCCTCGAGGGTCATGGCGCCGCAGACATGGATGTTGGCGGCTTCGATGTCCTTTTTGCTGAAGCCGAGGAAGCCGAGCAGGTCGAAGCTCATGTCCTGCAGGTTCTCGGCGGTGACGCCGAGCGACTTCAGGAAATCGGCGCCGAGCGTCCACTGGTTGAAGATGAACTTGATGTCGAAGGCCGATTTGGTCGCGGCGTTGAGGGCGGCGATCTTGTCGTCGGTGAAGCCCTTGGTCCGCAGGGTCGCGGGGTTGACGCCCGGCGCCTGGTTGAGATTGCCGTGGCCGACGGCATAGGCCTCGATCTCGGCAATGTCGGCTTCTGAGTATCCGAGGGTGCGCAGCGCCGGGGGCACGGCGTTGTTGATGATCTTGAAATAGCCGCCGCCGGCGAGCTTCTTGAACTTCACCAGCGCGAAATCGGGCTCGATGCCGGTGGTGTCGCAATCCATCACGAGGCCGATGGTGCCGGTGGGGGCGATCACCGAGACCTGGGCGTTGCGGTAGCCGTGCTTTTCGCCGAGCGCGAGGGCTTCGTCCCAGACCGATTTGGCGCGGGCTGCGAGCGGGCCGTCGGTCAGCGAGGCGTGGTCGAGCGGCACCGGGTTGATGCTGAGGCCTTCATAGCCATCGGCCTTGCCATGGGCGGCGGTGCGATGGTTGCGCATGACGCGCAGCATGTGTTTGGAATTGCGGTCGTAATCGCCAAAGGCGCCGAGCTCGCCGGCCATTTCGGCCGAGGTGAGGTAGGACGTGCCGGTCATGACGGCCGTGATGGCGCCCGCGATGGCGCGGCCTTCGGCGGAGTCATAGGGGATGCCGGAGGTCATCAGCAGGCCGCCGATATTGGCGTAGCCGATGCCCAGCGTGCGGTAGATGAAGCTGCGCTCGGCGATGGCCTTGGACGGGAACTGCGCCATCATCACGGAGATCTCGAGGACCACGGTCCAGAGGCGGCAGGTGTGCTCGAAGCCGGCGACGTCGAAGGTGCCGTCCTGGTTGCGGTAGGGCAGGAGGTTGACCGAGGCGAGGTTGCACGCCGTGTCGTCGAGGAACATGTATTCCGAGCACGGGTTCGACGCGACGATCTCGCCGGCTTCGGGGCTGGTGTGCCACTCATTGATGGTGGTGTGGAAATGGATGCCGGGATCGGCCGAGGCCCAGGCGGCATAGCCGATGGATTCCCAGAGGTCGCGGGCCTTGAGGGTTTTCGTGACCTTGCCGGAGATGCGACCCTTCAGCGAGAAATCGCCATCGGTCTCGACGGATTTGAGGAAATCGTCGGTGACGCGGACGGTGTTGTTGGAGTTCTGGCCGGCGACGGTGAGATAGGCCTCGCTGTCCCAATCGGTGTCGTAGATGGGGAATTCGAGATCGGTGTAACCCTGCCGCGCGAACTGGATGACGCGCTGGATGTAGTTCTCGGGCACCATGGCTTTCTTGGCGGCCTTGACCTCGCGCTTCAGCGCCGGGTTCTTGCTGACGTCGAAGCAATCATCGCCGTTGCCGTCGCAATTGACGGCGGCTTTCATGATGAGTTTCAGGTGCTTGGAAACGACTTTTGAACCGGTGACGAGAGCGGCGACCTTCTGCTCTTCCTTCACCTTCCAGTCGATATAGGTCTCGATGTCGGGGTGATCGATGTCGACCACGACCATTTTGGCGGCGCGGCGGGTGGTGCCGCCCGATTTGATGGCGCCCGCGGCGCGGTCGCCGATCTTGAGGAAGCTCATGAGGCCCGACGAACGGCCGCCGCCCGAGAGCTTTTCGCCCTCGCCGCGCAGCCGCGAGAAATTGGAGCCGGTGCCCGAACCATATTTGAACAGGCGCGCCTCGCGCACCCACAAATCCATGATGCCGCCCTCGTTGACGAGGTCGTCGCTCACCGACTGGATGAAGCAGGCATGCGGCTGCGGGTGCTCATAGGAGCTCTTCGACTGCACCAGCTTCCTGGTGAAGGGGTCGACATAGAAATGGCCCTGGCCGGGGCCGTCGATGCCATAGGCCCAATGGAGGCCGGTGTTGAACCATTGCGGCGAGTTCGGCGCGCAACGCTGGGTGGCGAGCATGAAGCAGAGTTCGTCGAAGAAGGCGCGGGCGTCCTCCTCGGTGGCAAAATATTTGCCCTTCCAGCCCCAATAGGTCCAGGTGCCGGCGAGCCGATCAAAGACCTGGCGGCTGTCGATTTCGGAGCCATAGCGCTCGGCTTCGGGGAGAGCCTTCAGCGCCTTCTCGTCGGGGATTGAGCGCCACAGCCAGGAGGGGACGTCGTTCTCCTCGACCTTCTTCAGGATCTTGGCGACGCCCGCCTTGCGGAAATATTTCTGCGCGATGATGTCGGCAGCGACCTGCGACCAGGTCGAGGGGACCTGCATCCCTTCAAGCTTGAACACCACCGAGCCATCGGGGTTTCGGATTTCGCTCGTGGTCGAGCGGAAATCGAGGCCCGCATAGGCTGACTGGTTGGCCGTGGTGTACCGACGTTCGATATGCATAGTTCAAAAAGTCCCCAATGTTGCGGGCACAAAGGCACCGCTGCCGCCGCCGCAGCATTTCGCCAGATGTTTGACGCTGTACTTGGGCCGATCCATCGCCACGGATCGGCCTTGCCCCGTGCCTCAAGGTTCGACCGGTCTAAGTGCCGGCCTGTTCCTCAAGGACTTCCGCAACGGGCACAAAATACGACCGTTGCAGCGTCGAAAAATCTGGTCCGATTCAGCTGGCCCGTCAACGGGCGAAACACGCGAAACAGACCACAGCTTGTGTTTGCGTTGGTCATTTTCGCTAGATTTAGTATAGGCATTGTGAATAGCGGGGACAACCGAAAACCACGAAACGGTCATCCAAATCATCCCGATTCGGCGCAATGACGATGCCGATTTTGTTCAAACTCTGCCGACGGATTCCCGGCTAACCCGGTGTGCAGCCGAGAGAGTTTGGCGACGCCGTACCGAGGGTTACCAGCGGGTCTCCGCAGCGGGTCGCCGGAACCGGTTTGAGACGAATCCTGTCAAGGGCAGAATTTTGGCGGGGCTGGGGAAAGTTGGAAGGGCGGATCGACCACTAGCTATTGTGTGAGACGAAGAGGCGACGCGTTCATGTTGGGCTCATTGAATGATCGCCATGGTACCGGCCAAGCCGTCGAGGCTGACAGGCGTCCAAACCTTGGGGAGCGTTCGAGCCGGGTATGGGATCGATGCTGAGATATAGATTCGTGGCGGCGCTCCTGCTCGCCACCAGCGCTTTGTCGCCGCTCGGCGCCTTTGCGGCTGACAAGCTGCATGGCGTGGCGCTGGTGATTGGCGAGAGCGACTATGAGGGGCTGCAGAAGCTCGACAATCCCAAGCGCGATGCGCGGGCGATGGACGATCTGCTCGATAATCTGGGCTTTGCGGTCGATCGGGTGCTCGATGGCGATGCGAAAAAGATGCGCGACCAGATCGCGGATTTCGTGGCCGAGGCCAAGGATGCCGATGTGGCGCTGGTCTATTATTCGGGCCATGGCGTCGAGATCGGCGGCGAGAACTATCTGGTGCCGACCGACACCGATCTCGCGACGCCAGAGAGCGCTGGCGAGAGCCTGATTTCGGTCGACGATCTCCTGGCGGAACTGGCGAAGACCGTGCCGGTGACGATCGTGCTGCTCGATGCGTGCCGGACCAATTCGTTTCCGGCAGGCCAACTGATCGAACTGCCGGGAAGCGACACGCCGGAGCCGATCGACGGGCCCGGCCTTGAGGCAGTGAAGGGGCCGGTGCCGATCGGGCGTCGGGATGTCCCCGCCGACAGCCTCGGCATGGTCATCGGCTTTGCGGCGAGCCCCGGTCAACCGGCGCTCGATGGCGACCCGGGCGGGAATTCGCCCTATGCGGCGGCGCTGATCAAGCATTTCGCGGCGGGCGGCTATTCGCTGGGCGATCTGATGACGATGGTCAGCGAGGAGGTTTACCTCAAGACTCGCGCGCAGCAATTGCCCTGGGTGAACTCGTCGCTCCGCCGGGTGCTCACATTTGGTGCGCCGGTCGAGGAGCAAGCGGGCGATGATGCCGAGATCCGCGATGGGCGGCGGCAATTGCTGCTGACGATCGCGGGCGCTCCGGATACGACGCGGCACTATGTCGAGACGGTCGCCAAATCGGAAGGCGTGCCGCTGGATGCGCTTTACGGCATGCTCAAAGTGCTGGGGGTGGATACGTCCGCCGGTGAGCAGGATCTGGAGCGGCAACTGCTCGAGGGGGCCAAAAAGCTCAAGGACTTTCTCGCGACGCAGCCGGGCAATGTGCGGACCGACCCGGAGCTGGTGCGGCTCGCTGGGCTGGCCGACAAAGCGCAGCAGGAAGGCGCGATCGATCTGGCGCTGAAGTTCCGGGTAGCTGCCAGCCAGCGGGCCGATGCGCTCGATGCGGCGGTCGATGAGACCGAAGCCAATCTCGAAGCGGACCGTCTGCAGATCGGCGCGACCTATGCCGATCACGCCAAGACCGCGGTGCTCAATTTCGATTTCAAGTCGGCGTCGCTGATGTGGGGCAAGGCGTTCGAGCAGGTGGCGCGCTGGGACGACGCTCTAGCATTCGATTACAAATGGCAGGAGGCGAGCGCCCTTGCCGACCTTGGCGAGTATGGCGGCAACAACGAAGCGTTAACCAAGGCTATCGCGGTTTTCGCCGAGGCCGAGTCGCTGACGGAGAAGGGCTCCGACGATTGGGCGGCGATCCGCAACGATCTTGGAACGACGCTCGAAATTCTCGGTGAGCGACAGGGCGATGATGCGACGCTCCGAAAGGCGGCCGAGGCCTTCGAAGACGCGCTGACCGTGCGCACGCTCGACCATTCGCCGCTCGACTGGGCCGGCACGCAGGGCAATCTTGGCGTCGTGCTTATGAACCTCGGCCAGCGCGAGCAGGGCACCGACACGCTAGTGGCCGCGCGCGATGCGTTTGCGGCGTCGCTCGACGGTTTCCCGCGCGACAGTGCACCGCTCGACTGGGGCAAGGCGCAGGGCAATCTGGGCAATGTGCTGCATATGCTGGGCGACCGGACGGGCGATGTTTCGCTCTACGATCAGGCAGCGGACGCGCATCGGCTCTCGCTCGAAGAATTGCGGCGCGAGATCGTGCCGCTCGACTGGGCGACCGCCGAGAACAATTTCGGCAATGCACTGGCGCGGATCGGCGACCAGCAGGAGGGTGTCGAGACGCTGAACGAAGCGGTCGCAGCGTTCCGGCTGGCGCTTGAAGAGCGGCGGCGCGACCGGGTGCCGGTGGCGTGGGGCGTTTCGATGGACAGTCTCGCCAGCACGCTTGCGAGCATCGGCGTGCGCGAAGACGGCACGGCGACGCTCGAAGAGGCGGTCAACACATTCGAGCAGGCGCTGGAGGAGCGCACGCGTGAGCGCTCGCCGCTCGATTGGGCGTCGACAGAGCGCAATATGGGCATTGCCGCCAAGAAGATCGGCGAGCGGACTGAGGGTCTCGAGTGGTTCGACCGGGCGATTGCGGCTTATCGGATGGCGCTCGAGGAATACACAATCGAGCGAGTGCCGCTCGATTTTGCCCAGACGCAGGGCGTCCTGGGGATCGTGTTGCTGGCGCGGGCCGGGCGCTCGGGCGACCGGGACGATCTGCTGGCGGCGCGTGAGGCGTACGCGGCGGCGCTCGACATCTACGGCCAAGTCAGCGAGGACATGGCGGGCTATTTCAATGGCAAGCTCGACGAGATCGACCAATTGCTGGGGAACTGAGTATGGCGGGTTTGCCGCGCAATTGGGGGTTTAGGCAGTTGGTCGACTTCGTCCGGAGCGCGGGGCCCCCACCCCCGGCCCCTCCCCGCAAGGGGGAGGGGGGCGATAGGCTTGTTGCCGTGTTGGCACTCATACTGCTGGTCGTGGCTTTTTCTACTCCGGTTCACGCCGCTGAGGCACTGCGTGGCGTGGCGCTGGTGATTGGCGAGAGCGATTATGGCGAGTTGCCGGCGCTGACCAACCCCAAGAATGATGCGCGGGCGATGGACGATCTGCTTGGCGATCTCGGTTTTGAGGTCACAAGGGTGCTCGATGCCGACGGCGATAAGCTCAGGGGCGAGATCGCGGATTTCGTGGCCGAGGCCAAGGATGCCGATGTGGCGCTGGTCTATTATTCGGGCCACGGCATAGAGGCCGGCGGCGAGAACTATCTGGCGCCCCTCGATGCGTCGCTGAAGACGCCGCAGACCGCCGGGGCGACGATGATCCCGTTGTCGAGTTTGCTCGATGAACTGGCGAAGACCGTGCCGGTGACGATCGTCTTGCTCGATGCGTGCCGGACCAACGCGTTTCCGCCTGGCACTTTGATCCAGCCGCCCGGTGCAACCGAGCCGGTGCTCGCGAGCGATAGCGGGCTTGCCGAGGTGCGTGGGCCGGCGCCGATCGCGCGGCCGGATGTGCCGGCGACCAATCTGGGGATGGTGATCGGCTTTGCGGCGAGCCCCGGTCAGCCGGCGCTGGATGGGGCGGCGGGGGAGCCCAATTCACCCTATGCCGCAGCGCTGCTGAAGCATCTGTCGGCGGGCGGCTATTCGTTTGGCGATGTGATGACGATGGTGAGCGAGGAGGTCTACCTCAAGACGCAAGCCAAGCAGCTGCCCTGGGTGAACTCGTCGCTGCGGCGGGTGCTGAATTTCGGCGCGCCGGTCGAGGATGCCAATCCGGACGAGACGGCGATCCGCGAGGGACGGCGGTCGCTGCTGCTGTCGATCTCTGGCGAACCGCCAGAGACGCGGGCGTTCATCGAGAGCGTCGCCGACAAGCAGGGCGTGCCGCTCGATGCGCTTTACGGCATGCTCAAGGTGCTGGGCGTGGATACGTCGGGCAGCGACCTCGAAGCGCAGCTGCAGGAGGGCGCCAAGCGGCTGAAGGCGCTGAAGGATCAGGAGCTGGGGACGGCGAGTTCCGACCCCGAATTGCTGCGGCTGTCGCAATTGGCGCAGCGGGCGCAGGACGAAGGCGCCATCGATGTGGCGCTGACCTTCCGCGAGAAGGCGACCGAGCGGGCGCGGGTGCTGGCGAATGACCGTGACCGGCTGGAGGCGGGGCTCAAGGCCGACCGCATCGAGATCGCGGCGATTTTCGCTGAGCACGCCGTCACCGCAGCGCTGAACTTCGACTATGCCAAGGCGGGCGAGATGTATGCCGAGGCCTATGGGCAGGTCGACAAATGGGATGACGCGCTGGCGCTCGACTACAAATGGAAGCAGGCGAATGCGCTGCGCGACCATGGCGACTTCAAGGGCGACAATGCTTCGCTCATCGCCTCGATCACGGCGTTTGAGGATGCTCTGAAGCTGGCGCCGCGCGAAACAATGCTGGCGACGTGGACGTCGATCACGACGGATCTGGGCTGGGCGCTCTACACGCTGGGCAGTCGCGAGAGCGACAGTTCGCGGCTCGAGCAGGCGATCGAGGTGCTGACGGAAGCGGCGAACGCGGTGACCACCGATACGCTCGCCTCGGACGCCGCGATCACGATGCTCAATCTGGGCAATGCGATGAGCGAGCTCGGGCAGCGCGAAGGTGATGCGGCACGGCTCGAACAGTCGGTCAAAGTGTTTCGGGTGGCGCTCGACAGTCTGCCGCGCGAGAGCGATCCGTACATCTGGGCGAAGATCGAGTTCAACCTCGCCAGCACGCTGCGGCTGCTGGGTGAGCGCGACAAGGGCAATGAGCGGTTGATCGAGGCGATCAGCCGGTTCGAGGATTCGCTGCCGGCGATCACGCGGCAATTGTCGCCGATGGATTGGGCGCTGGCACAGAACAATTACGGCACGGCGCTGTTCGCGCTGGGTGTCCGGCAGCGCGATGTGGCGCTTCTGGATCGCGCCGCAGTGGCGTTCCGCGCTTCGCTCGAAGAGCGCAAGGAAGAGATCGTGCCGCTCGACTGGGGGATGAGCCAGGCGAACCTCGCCAATGTGCTGATCGCCCGGTCGGACGAGCAGCTCGACATACCGGCGTTGAACGAGGCCATTGCGGCCTATCGGGCTGCGATGCGGCAACTGACGCGGGAGCGGGTGCCGCTGCTGTGGGCCACGGCGCAATCCAATCTCGCGGTGGCGCTGATGACGCTGTCGGGCGCGACGGGCGAGCGCGATCTGCTCGTCCAGTCGGTCGAGGCGTCGCGGGCATCGCTCGAGGTGCGGACGCGCGCGGTAGACCCGATCAACTGGGCGATGACGCAGTTCAACATGGCCGGCGTGCTGCAGGAGATCGGCAAGGACGAAGTGAGCGATCAGCATCTGCTGGAGGCCGTCGCGGCGGCCGAGGCGGCGTTGACCGAGTGGACGCGCGAGCGCGTGCCGCTCAACTGGGCCAAGGCACAATATCAGCGGGCGCTGGCGCTCGAGACCATCGGCTTCCGCGAGGATGGCGTCGAGACGCTGACCAAGACGGCGGATGGCTATGCGCTGGCGCTCGAAGAGTTCAGCCGGGCAGTGACGCCCAGCGAATGGACGCTGACGATGGAGCATTATGGCTGGACACTGCAGACGCTGAACGAGCGCGATGAGGGCACGGCGAATGGTGAGAAGGCCGTCGAGGCCTTTCAGCAGGCGCTGCTCGAGGACACGCTGGAGGCCGACCCGGCAGAGTTCGGGCGGATGAATTTCAATCTGGCGCTGACCTGGCAGCAGCTCGACTACAAGGGCGTCGAGGGGGCGATGGACAAGTCGATCGCCGCCTATCGGACGGCGCTTCTCGGCTATACCCGCGAGGCCCTGCCGCGCGACTGGGCCGATACGCAGTACCGGCTCGGCTATGCACTTCACACGCTGGCGTCGCGCGAGGAGGATTGGCACGATCATCTGATGGCGGCGCTCGATGCCTATGCGGCGTCGCAGCAGGTCAAGACACGCGCGGCGCTGCCGCTCGAATGGGCCGAGGTCGAGAACTACATCGGTACCGCCCTAGGGCTGTGGGGTTCCAAGGCGAACGATGTGGCGAAACTGAAACAGGGCAGGGACGCGCTGCAGGCGGCGTGGGAAATCTACAAGACCACGGGCGACAGCTATGACGAGGACTTCAAGGCGCGGATCGCGCGATTCGACGAGGCAATCGCGGGGATGTCCTGAAACCGGCGCTTTTGCCGCCTAGCCGTTGGGCGACGCCGGTGCTAGAGCCTTGAGCGTTGGACGGCAAAGGATTCCAGTCGGCAAATGGCGAGCGGCGGCATGAAGGACTTCCTCCTCGAAATCTTCGCCTGGTGGCGCGGCAACACCTGGGGCACGCGGCTCTGGGTGGCGACCCAGGGCGTGTTTGTCGGCGAGGACGCTTCGGGCAACAAATACTATCGCTCGAAGAAGCCGAACGGCCCTCATGGCATGGAACGGCGCATGGTCGTTTATGCGGGCGGCTATGCCGAGGCCACCACAATCCCGCCCGGCTGGTATGGCTGGATGCACTACCGCACCAACGACGTACCGCAGGACGGCGATTACACGCCGCGTGAATGGGAAAAGCCGCATATTCAGAACTACACCGGCTCGGCGCTGGCCTATCGGCCGGATGGCAGCCAGATGAACAAGGGCGAGCGGCCCCGCGTTACCGGCGATTACGACGCCTGGTCGCCCGAATAATCCGAGCTCCCCTGATGCGCGCCATTGCGCTTTTTCTTGCGGCCCTGATGCTGGCGACGCCAGCGATGGCCGAGACGATCTCCAATCCGATCGTGGCGTTCTCCGGTCTCGACAAGATCACCGGCCGGATTACCAATTTCGACGTCTATATCGACGAGACGGTGCAGTTCGGCGCGCTGCAGATCACGCCGCGAGTCTGTTACACGCGGCCGGCCACCGAGACGCAGCGTACATCGGTGTTTCTTGAAGTCGATCAGGTGTCGCTGAAGGGCGGGTCGCAACGGATTTTCACCGGCTGGATGTTCGCCGACAGCCCGGCGCTCAACGCCATCGACCATCCGGTTTACGACATCTGGCTGGTCGACTGCAAAAGCCAGTCGGACACCCCGCCGCCGCCCGACGACAACCCGGCGCCGAGCAGTGCGCCCCCTTCGGAAGCGAGTAGCGAAGGCCCCGCCTGACGGGCGTTGGCAGATCGCCGATCGAGGCGTAGACTCTCACGTCATAGGAGGGTCACTCCGATGAAACAGACTATCCTTGTTGCCGCGAGCCTGTTGCTGCTCGCAACCCCGAGCTTCGCCAGCGTGGCGCGCCCGGTTTACCCCCTATGTGCAGATGAGAAGCTGAGGAGCTGCGTCGAGAACGGCAATACGTTCTGGTATGGCGGTGAGTTCATGCGGCTCGAAAACGTCAACCCGCCGGAGCCGACCAAGCAGGCCTGCGCGCCCGAAGTGAGCACTGCGGTTCAGGCGGCGGCGCGGCTGAAGCAATTGCTCAATAGCGGCGAGATCTTCGTGTTCCGCTACGGCACCGACGGCGACGGGCACACCCTGACGCGCGTAATCTCACAGGGCCGCGACGTAGGTGAGACGCTGATCGGCGAGCATCTGGCGCAGCCGAACAGCGGGGCCAACGGGGCGTTCTGCGGCTAGGTGGCGCTGACGACGGGCCGACGCTAGGCTTCCTTCAAACGGAGGACGCCCATGCTGACTATTCCTAAAATCGTGACGCGCGGTGCCAAGCGTTATTTGGCGATCCGGCAATCGGTGTCGATCCCGTTCGGCAAGGCCATCGACAAGGTCATGCCGAAGGTCGGGCGATGGTTTGAGCAGCAGGGAATTGAGACCGGGCCGGCGATCTTCAAGTACAACCGCATCGACATGCCGTCGCTCGACATGGAGTTCGGGTTCCTGACAGCGAAATCGCTGACGCCAGATGGTGAGATCGAGGCCGGGGTGTTGCCCGCCGGCCGCTATGTGACGCCGACGCATTTCGGGCACTACCGGCATTTGAGAGATGCGACGGCAGTGCTGCTGGGCTGGGCCAAGATCAGTGGCCTTGAACTCGATATGCGGAAAACCAAAAAGGGCGAGCTCTTTGCCTCCCGCTTCGAGCTTTATCCCAATGGTCCGATGGATGAGCCGGATTCGGACAAATGGGAGACGCAGCTCTTCATGAAGCTCAAGGAGTGATGGGGCGCTGCTCGATGGCCCGCCAACTCGACTCATGGGCCAGGGCGTCGGCGAGGCGAAGCTCGTAGTCTTCGCGGGGGATTTCGATGCCGCCGAAGGTTTTGAGGTGTTCGGTGACGAATTGGGTGTCGAGCAGGTGATAGCCACCGGCCTTGAGGCGCGCGATCAAATGCGCCATGGCGATCTTCGAACAATCGGTTTGGCGGTGGAACATCGATTCCCCGAAAAACGCCGCGCCGATCGAGACGCCGTAGAGGCCGCCGACCATCATATCGCCGTCCCAGACTTCCACCGTGTGGACGAAGCCGCGGGCGAACAGCGCGCCATAGAGGCGGCGAATCTCGGCATTGATCCAAGTGGTGTCGCGCTCGGTTCCGTAGGTGGCGCAGCCAGTGATGGTCGCGGCGAAGTCGGTATCGACCCGGACATCATAGGGATGGCTTCTGAGGGTTTTGCGCAGGCTGCGCGAGATATGGGCACTTTCGAGCGGGATGACGCCCCGCATTTCGGGCGAGACCCAGAACAGATCCTTGGCGCTCGCGTCCTCGGCCATGGGAAAAATCCCGGCCTGATAGGCGCGAAGAATGAGTTCGGGGGTCAGTTCGACCGCAAAAGGGTCCGTTTTGCGCGACATCAGGGCTCCACTCTGGCGCAGAATTGATCTCAGCGCGACATCATGTATTGCCAGCGTTCATATTTTATCGCCTAAGAAGTCCCGTTTTCTGAAGCCAGCCGAGAGTCCGAGCCGCAATGTCCGTGCCCGTCATCCAGACAGATAAAGCCAATCTTGAGCTCCTGAGCGGCAAGTCCATGCTGCACATTCTCAAGGATGTCACCTTTCGGGTGAACAGCGGCGAGGTGACGGCGGTGGTGGGACCTTCGGGCAGCGGCAAGACTTCGCTGCTGATGATCCTGGGCGGGTTGGAACGAGCGACCACGGGCAAGGTTGTGGTCGCGGGGCAAGACATCTCCACCGCCAATGAGGACCAGTTGGCGATCTTCCGCCGCAACAGCCTCGGCATTCTGTTCCAGAATTTCCATCTGATCCCGTCGATGACGGCGCTCGAAAACGTGGCGCTCGCGCTCGAGATTGCCGAGACCGGAAAGTCGTACAAAGAGATCCGCGAGCAGGCGAAGGCCGCCCTCGAAGAAGTCGGCCTTGGCGATCGCATTACCCATCTGCCGAGCGCGCTTTCGGGCGGCGAGCAGCAGCGCGTGGGCCTCGCCCGCGCCATGGTGACGAGCCCCAAGCTGATGCTGGCGGACGAGCCGACGGGTAACCTCGACCAAGAGACTGGCGCCAAGGTCATCGAGCTGATGTTCAATCTGGCGCGCAAGAAGAACACAGCGGTCCTCCTGATCACGCATGATCCGAACCTTGCGCGGAAGGCCGACCGGATGCTGACCATGAACAAGGGTGAGCTGACCGAGAACGCCAAAGAGGCCTTGCCGGCATGACGCGCCTTCAGAACTGGATGCGGGTCGCGATCGTGGATCTGCGCGGCGATCTGCGTCGTTTCGGTATTCTGCTGGCCTGTCTGGCGCTCGGCACCGGCACCATCGCCGGCGTGAGTTCGGTGGGCGCGGCGCTGCAATCGGCGATCATGCGCGATGCCAACACGCTGCTCGGTGGTGACATCGAAGCGGCGCGGCCCGACCGGCGCGCCGACTCGACGGAAATGGCCTATTTCAAGACTCTCGGACAAGTCGCCGAGACGATGGATTCCAATGCCCGCGGCGATACCGCCGACGGCAGCGGCAATACGGCATTCCTCGATATTCTCGCGGTCGACGACAATTATCCGCTGCTCGGCAGCGTCGCGAGCCCGCAGCTCACCGACGGGCAGAAGCCGGGCCCGTTCCTTGCGGCCAAGGACGGCGTTTATGGGGCGCTGATCGACCCGGTGCTGCTCGATCGCCTCGGTATCGACATTGGCGGCAAGTTCATCGTCAACAGCGTGACTTACGAGGCGCGTGGCCTCCTGTCGTCAGTGCCGGATGGCGCGGTGCGCGGCTTCCATCTGGGGCTCACGGTCGTTTTGCCGATCGAGTCGGTTGGCGAAAATGCGAATGCCCGGCCGCCTTTGCCGGGCCTGTTGACCCAGCATCGCTACAAGATCGCGCTGAACGAGGCGGAGGGCGATTACACGCTCGCCATGCCCAAGGTGCAGGCGCATTTCCTCGATGATCCCAACTGGAAGGTGCGCTCGCCCTATGAAGCCGCCGGGTCGCTGGCGCGGTTCTATGATCTGTTCATCCAGTTCCTGCTGATCGTCGGCCTTAGCTCGCTGCTGGTGGGCGGCGTCGGCATCTCGAACGCCGTCTCCGCCTATATCGGCGAACGGCAGCGCTCAATCGCGACACTACGCAGCCTTGGCGCGACCGGGCCGCGGATCCTCGTGCACTTCTTCACCCAGATCGGCATCCTGTCGCTGGTCGGCATCGTCCTCGGACTAATCCTTGGCGCGTCGCTGACGGCGATCGCGCTCCCGATCCTCGGGCAGATATTGCACGTCAATCTGCCGCCGTCGGTCGAATGGTCGTCATTGGCGACGGCGCTGGCCTTTGGTGTGCTGGCCGCTTTCGCGTTCTCATACCTGCCGCTGGTGCGGGCCGAAAAGCTGAAGCCGGCAATGCTGTTCCGGACGGTCGGAACCAGCGTCCAGAGCCTCAAGACGCGCGAATATCTCGAACTCGGCGTGATACTGCCGCTGGCGCTGTCGGCGGCTGCGATCTTCGGGCTGGCCTGGCTGACAACGCGCAATTTCTCGCTGGTGTTCTGGTACACCGTGGGCGTCATCGGGGCGTTCCTGCTGCTGCGATTGGCCGGCTGGCTGCTGCAGAAGGGCCTTCGCGCGCTGCCGGCGATGCCGAGCACTGCCTGGCGCAACGCCTTCCGCGGCATCTATCGGCCCGGCTCGCCCGCGCCGGTGGTGATCATGTCGCTGGGGCTCGGCCTCGCAATGCTGCTGGTCATCATCATCCTCAGCGCCAACCTCAGAAACCAGTTGCTGGGCGAAGTGCAGAAGGATGCGCCGACGTTCGTTACGACCGATCTGTTCGACGACGAGGTCGAGGACCTTCAGACCTTCCTCGATTCAACCGGTGTGATCACCAGCTACCAGCATTCGCCGATGATCCGCGCTGCGGTGACCAAGGTTAAGGGCATCCCGAGCAAGGACATCGGCAAGGTCTCGGAAGAGACGCAGTATATGCTCAATGGCGAGATTCTGATGACCTGGTCGGCAACGCTGCCCAAGGATTCGCGGATCGTCGCCGGGCAATGGTGGCCTGAGGATTATCAAGGCCCACCGCTGGTGTCGCTGCGCGACAAGACCATGACGGATCTCGGACTTAAGGTCGGCGATACGATCGAGATGACGCTGTTCGGCGAGAGTATCGAAGCCAAGATCGCCAATTTCCGCGAGTTCCAGTTCCAGAACGGGCTCAACTTCTTTGTCACGGCATCTCCGGGGACGTTCGACGATTTCCCGGGGACGAACCTCGCGACGATCAAGACAAAGATCGGCGAAGAAAAGACCATCGAGCGTGCGTTGGCGCGGCGCTACCCCGACATCACCTTCATTCCGGTGGGCGACGCGCTCAACCAGGCGGCGGGCATTCTGGGCCAGCTGTCGACGGCGGTGAACATCGTCGGCGCGTTGGCTGTGATCAACGGGCTGCTGGTTCTGGCAGGTACGATGGCAGCGGGGCGCAAGCAGCGCGAGGCGGACGCCGTGGTCAGCAAGGTGCTCGGCTCGACGCGGCGCGATGTGGTGGGCGTGTTCGCGCTCGAATACACGCTGCTCGGCGCGTTCTCGGCGCTGCTGGCGACAGGCGTCGGCATTGCCGGCGCGCTGGGCATCATGAAGGCCGCCAAGATGGATGTCGGCTTCTCCGTCGATCCGACCCTGGTAGCGGGAGTGATGATCGGGGCGATTGCGCTGACGATTGTGACGGGCGCACTGACGACGTGGAGCGCACTGAGCACGAAGCCGGCGCAGTATTTGCGGTCGCTGGGGTAGGTTCGTAGTGGGTGGCAAACGCTACCCACTCCCGATGTCATCCCCGCGACGGCGGGGACCCAACGCCGCTCTTGCGCTGCGTCTTTGGTCAGCAGCTAGCTCGCGCGCGTGCGGACCTACTACGTGTACATGCTGGCTTCGGAGCGCAATGGCACGCTCTATGTGGGCGTGACGAATGATCTGCTCCGGCGCGTAGCAGAGCACAAGGCGAATCTTGTTCCGGGCTTTACGTCCAAGTACGGCGTCGACCGACTGGTGTGGTTCGAGACGACGAACGCCGTGGAAGCGGCGATCGCTCGCGAAAAGCAGATCTACGCGGTGCTGACCATTTGAGGCTGGCCGCTGAGGCGCGCTGGGTCCCCGCCTTCGCGGGGATGACAATGGTGGGTGTGGCCTCTGGCAGTGGTAGCAGGCGAGCCCAGAAACAGTCCGCTACTTCTTCATCCCCAGATACTTCTCCAGCCAGTGGATGTCGTAATTGCCTGCCAAAATATCTGGCTCGCGGATCAGGCGCTGGAAGAGGGGGAGGGTGGTTTTGATGCCGTCGACGACGAACTCGTCGACCGCGCGGCGGAGGCGCATGAGGCATTCTTCGCGGGTGCGGCCGTAGACGATGAGTTTGCCGATCAGGCTGTCATAGTAGGGCGGGATCACGTAGCCGGCGTAGACCACTGAATCGACGCGGACGCCGACGCCACCGGCCGGGTGGTAAAACTGGATCTTGCCGGGGGAGGGCGCGAAGGTTTGCGGGTCCTCGGCGTTGATACGGACCTCGATGGCGTGGCCGGTGAAGGTGATGTCCTTCTGCGCGAGGCTCAGCGTTTCGCCCGAGGCGACGCGGATCTGCTCATAGACGAGATCGACGCCGGTGATGCGCTCGGTAACCGGGTGCTCGACCTGGAGACGCGTGTTCATTTCGATGAAATAGAACTCGTCGTTCTCGTAGAGGAACTCGATCGTGCCGGCGCCCGAATATTTGAGCTTGCGCATGGCGGCGGCGCAGACTTCGCCGATGCGCTCGCGCTGCTCAGCGGGGACGGTTGGCGCGGAGGCTTCCTCCCAGACCTTCTGGTGGCGGCGCTGCAGCGAGCAATCGCGGGTGCCGAGGTGGACGGCGTTGCCCTTGCCGTCGCCCATCACCTGGATTTCGATGTGGCGCGGCTTCTGGAGATATTTCTCGATGTAGACGCTGTCGTTACCGAAGGCAGTTTTGGCCTCGGTGCGCGCCGTCGAGATGGCGATCGACATTTCTTCGTCGTTGTTGGCGACCTTCATGCCGCGCCCGCCGCCGCCGGCGGTGGCTTTGACGATGACGGGGTAGCCGATCTTTTTGGCGACAGCCTGCGCTTCTGCGGGTGTCGTGACCTCGCCTTCTGAGCCGGGGACCACGGGGATGCCAAGCTCGACCGCCGTCTGCTTGGCGGTGATCTTGTCGCCCATGATCTGAATGTGATGCTCGGACGGCCCGATAAAGGTGACCTTGTGCTCGTTGAGGATGCGGGCGAAGCGCGCATTCTCCGAGAGGAAGCCGTAGCCGGGATGTACCGCGTCGGCGCCGGTGATCTCGCAGGCGGCAAGGATCGAGGGGACGTTGAGGTAGGAATCCTTGGCCGGCGGCGGGCCGATGCAGACGCTCTCGTCGGCGAGGCGGACATGCATGGCGTTTCGGTCGGCGGTCGAATAGACGGCGACCGTCTGGATGCCGAGTTCCTTGCAGGCGCGCAGCACGCGGAGCGCGATCTCGCCCCGGTTTGCGATCAGGACCTTCTGGAACATCTTATTCGATGACCGCGAGAGGCTGGCCGTATTCGACCGGCGACGTGTCTTCGATGAGGAGGCGGGTAATGGTGCCCGATTTGTGGGCCGGGATCTGGTTCATCGTCTTCATCGCTTCAATGATGAGGATGGTTTGACCCTCGGAGACGCGCGTACCAACCGTGACGAAGGCGGGCTTGCCGGGCTCGGGCGAAAGGTAGGCGGTGCCGACCATCGGCGAGGTAAGGGTGCCGGGATTGGAGGCGAGGTCGTCAGCCGCGGACTTAGCGCCGGCCGCCGAGCCGACGGGGGCGGTCGGTGCGGCAGCGGCGGGCGCGGCCTGCATCGCGGGGCCCGGGACCATGATTTGCTGCACGCCGGTATTGGCGTAGCTGCGCGTGACGCGGACGCGGAGATCTTCGCGCTCGATCTCGATCTCGGCCAGGTTCTGCTCATTGAGGAGCTTAGCGATGGCTTCGATCAGGGCCTGATCGGCCGGGGCGTCCTTGGGCATCGGTCTGCCTCCCTTGGGCAATTGTTCTTTTTTGACGATTGGCGGTGGCGTCAGGCGCCGAGCCGCTCAGCAAGGCCTTGAAGCGCCAGTCTATACCCCGCCGCGCCGAGGCCGCAAATGACCCCGACAGCTACGGCAGAAACATAGGAATGATGGCGGAATTCCTCACGCGCATGGATATTGCTGAGGTGAACTTCGATGGTCGGGATGGCGACCGCGCTCAGCGCGTCGCGGATGGCGACGGACGTGTGCGAATAGCCGGCCGGGTTGATGATGATCCCGTCCTTCTTGCCGTAAGCCTCTTGAATCCATTCGCAAAGTTCGCCTTCGCGGTTGGATTGGCGGCATTCGACGGTCAAGCCGAGCGTCTTGCCCTCGGCTTTGCACATCGCCTCGATGTCGGCGAGGGTCTGCGAGCCGTAGGTTTTGGGCTCGCGGATACCTAGCATGTTCAGATTGGGGCCGTTGAGGACGAGGACGCGCTTGGGCATGGTCTCGCCTTTTGCACCGGCAAAGCCTGCTGACGCAAGCTATCGGCGCACACATTGCACGGGAATCACCCCGCGGTGTCGGTGCATTCGGTGCTGCCGCAATCGCGCATATTGGCGATCTTAACCCGCAATTTGTCCAATCCGATGGCACCGGGGATCATCTCGTCGCCGATGATGTAGGTCGGGGTGCCGCTGATCTGGAGCGCGTCGGCGAGGGCGTAGCTCTTCTGCAGCGTTGCCGAGACTGCTGGGGCGTTCATGTTGAGCATCATGGCGACCCTGCTCCCCCCAACCGCTTCGGCGGCTTTGAGTGCCTGATCGACGCCCACCTGACCGCGGGCCGAGAACAGATTTTGATGGAATGCCCAGTAGTCAAGCTGGGGGTCTTCATTGACCAGAACCGCGACCTTGGCGGCCTCGACGGAGCCGTCCGAAAGGATCGGGAATTCCTTGAGGACGATCTTGAGATTGGGGTCCTCGGCCATCAGCGTTGCCATATCGGGCAGGGCGCCGCGGCAGTAGCCGCAATTGTAGTCGAACATCTCGACGAGGGTGACGTCGCCATTGGGATTGCCGAGGATGACGTTGCCGGCGTCGTCGTAGATGGCGGCGTGGTTATCCTGGATCAGCTTCTTCTGCGCCTCGCGGGCGGTGACTTTCTTCACTGCGGCGAGCTTGTCGGAGACCCGCTGCAGGATTTCCGGGTCGCTCATGAGATAGTCTTCGATGAGCGTATTGACCTTGGCCGGGTCCAGTTCTGCGACGGGCGTGCCGGCTTTGTCGGCAGCCAGCATGTCGGTGATGATGCCGCGGACGTCATTGTCCCTGAGCGGGGCCGGTCCGCGATCAAGCAGCGAGACGCCAAGTCCTCCGGCGAGGATGCCGACGAGCAGAACGAGAGCAAAGCTCAGGCGGGACATGGTGGCTCCATTGCAGGACGAGACAGGACGCTATCACTCAGACGCTAAGCACGGGGCGGTGTCTGAAATCAAATTCTGTTGAGAGATCGACAGCGTAGCGCTAGGCGAGGGTGTGATCGGCGGCGAAGGCGACGAAGTTATGACGGCAGTGAGCGCGGACGGATTGCAGCCATTCTACGCGATGGAAATCAACGCGATGGCGCGCGATCTCGAGGCGGCGGGCCGCGACATCTGCCATCTCGAGGTGGGGGAGCCTGCCGCAGCACCGGCGCCGAAGGTCCGGGGTGCCGTGCGGGCGGTGCTCGATGCGCCGCAGCTCTATACGCATTTCGCCGGACTGCGCGATTTGCGAGAGGCGCTGGCAGCCTATTACGCCGAGCAGCACAGCGTTTCGGTGGATGCGGATTCTATCGTCGTCACAATGGGATCGTCGTCGGGCTTCATCCTGGCTTTTAGCGGCGGATTTGCGCCGGGGGCGAAGATCGCGGTGACGCGGCCGGGCTATCCGGCCTATCTCAATACGCTCGATGG
>JBDSHC010000050.1:0-5934 GCA_039918675.1 Devosia sp. | reverse complement strand
ACATAGTCGTCGTAGGCGATGGTCTGGGCGCGGATGAAGCCGCGCTCGAAGTCGGTGTGGATGACGCCGGCGGCCTGCGGGGCGCGGTCGCCCTTGTGGATGGTCCAAGCGCGGGCCTCTTTCGGGCCGGCAGTGAAATAGGTCTGCAGCCCAAGCAGTTGGTAGGCTTCGCGGATCAAACGATTCAACCCCGGCTCGTGGAGCCCGAGGCTTTCGAGGTACTCGGCCTGCTCGGCATCGGGGAGCTGGGCGAGCTGGCTCTCGATCTCGGCCGAGATCACGATCACCGCGGCATTGTGCTGCTTGGCGTAGGCCTCGACCTGCTTGGTCATCGAATTGCCGGTGGCGGCAGAACCCTCGTCGACATTGCACACATAGAGCGCCGGTTTAGAGGTCAGCAGCTGCAGTTCGCGGAAGGCCTTCTCTTCGTCGGCTGAGCGCTCGACGAGGCGCGCCGATTTGCCGGCGGTGAGCAGCACCAGCGAGCGGTCGATCAGCTCGAGCGTCAGCTTGGCTTCCTTGTCACCGCCCTTGGCTTTTTTCTCGACGCCGTTGCGGCGCTTCTCGAGGCTTTCGAGATCGGCCAGCATCAGTTCGGTCTCGACCACTTCGGCGTCGGCGATCGGGTCGACCTTGTTGGCGACGTGGATAATGTTGCCGTCCTCAAAGCAGCGCAGCACGTAAGCGATGGCGTCGCATTCGCGGATGTTGGCAAGGAACTGATTGCCCAGCCCTTCGCCCTTGCTGGCGCCTTTGACGAGGCCCGCGATATCGACAAAGCTCATGCGCGCCGGGATGATCTGCTGGCTCTTGGCGATCACCGCCAGCTTGTCGAGCCGCGCATCAGGCACCGCGACTTCACCCGTATTGGGCTCGATCGTGCAGAACGGGAAGTTCGCGGCCTGCGCGTTGGCGGTGCGCGTCAGTGCGTTAAAGAGCGTCGATTTGCCGACGTTGGGCAGGCCGACAATGCCCATCTTGAAACCCATTGGGTATCTCCAAACTGTTGGGCCTCACATCGGGGAAGGGGGCCGCGAAGTCAATGGACCGCCGGGCCCAGGCCAAGCGTACCTTCCACGAAGTCCGCCCGGGCACTGACACCCGTCTTAGGCAACAGCACGGTTTCATAGCCTTGCGCGGGATATTCCCCGAGAAGTCGCCGATATTCGATTTCGGCCTCGACCATACCGTGTTGACGCTCGCCATCACTGACGTGGATTTCCCGCCAGGGCGGCGCAAGGAACACCTGCCGGTGATGGTCGTGGCCCGCCAGCAGCGCTGCCCGCAGTCCCGTGCCCTCCAACTGGCCTAGGGCCGATACGGCGTCGAACAATCCGCGATCAAAGAACGTCCAGCCCGGATTGCCTGATGCCGCGGCGTAGTCGGCCTTCGCCATGGCCATGATGCGGTCGACGAAGGCGCGCGTGTCGGCCCAGGGCAGGGCCGAGCCGCCGTTCGCCTGCTCCTCCCGAACGACGCGCCGGCCGGGTTCTGGCACCGTCGCGTGGCCGCGCCGCGCCAACTCATCGAGCAGCGTGGATTTGCCGCCGCCGGAACAGCCAGAGATGATGACGAAGCGGGACATTTGTCTGCCTAGATGAGCGTGGGCATCTATTTCGGCCAGGAGCGGGCGAAACCGGCAATGACAACGACGGCGCCCGGAATAGCGAGAAGGCCAAAGCCGACATTGAGGCTCGACGCATTGGAGACAAAGCCGATGAGCGGCGGGCCGACAAGGAAGCCGGCCAGCAGCATCGTCGCGACCGACCCAATGGCGACACTTGGCGCCATGCCGGGCGTTTGCGCGGCGGCCGACATGAGGATCGGCACGATATTGGAGGCGCCTAGTCCGACAATGGCAAGACCGGCGATGGACAGCAGCGTCCAGGGGGACAGCACCGCGACGAGAATGCCGAGAGCAATCAGCGTACCTCCGCCAATGAGGAGGGTCCTCCGTCCCAACCGCTCGGCCGCGCTGTTCCCCACGATACGGCCGAGCGCCATCATGGCAGTGAAGCAGCCGAAGCCGGCGGCAGCCCAGGCGGGATTGGCGCCCTTTTCGACTGCCAGCAACACGCCGCTCCAATCGACCATGCCGCCTTCGACGAGGAAAGCCAGGAAGGCGAGCACTCCCAGACCGATCAGGGCTCGGTTCGGCGCGACGAAGACGGAGCCACCCGGCGTTGGCTGGCTGGCAAGCAAAGATGGGATGGCGATGAGGACGACGAGGACGTTGGCAGCCGCGACGGCCGCCGCACCCAGCCCATTGCCCCAGCCGGCGCCGATCAGCAGGCCACCCAAGGCCGTGCCCGCGAGCGAGCCGATGCTGAAGCCGGCGTGGAAGGACGACATAGTCGGGCGGCTACGCGCCGCTTCGACCTCGCCCGCCTGCGTGTTCATGGCGACGTTGCATCCGCCCCAACTGGCGCCGACCAGAAAGCAGAACACGAAGAGCAAGGGCAGGCTGGGGGAAGAGATGACCGCTCCCATGCCAATGGCGGCGAGCGCTGGAAAGACCATCGCGGCGGGACGCGAGCCTGTACGGGCCATCAGCATACCGAGAGCCGGCTGCGACACGATGGTGCCGAATGCTGCAGCGAGCAGGGCAAGGCCCAGTGTCGCAGGATCGATCGCCAGTCGATCCTTCACCACCGGAATATGGGCGGCCCACATGCCGACATTGACGCCGAACGCCACGAACAGCGCCGTCACCGCGATGCGGGCGCGCCTCAAGGTAGATGGCGAGCCCGATAGGGCCTGAACATTCTCTGCTGATGTCGACATCGATCCCCCCAACCATCTGTCTTCAGCAGGCTAGACACTTGAGGTACGTACCGCAAGAATGTTCTTGGGTCGTTTTAGGTGAGATGTCAGGAGTTCAGCTGTCCTTCTTCTTGAACACTTTCGCCAACATCGCGGCCATAGGCCCACCCTCGGGCACCGTGGCCTGCGGCTGCTTCGGCCGGGCCGCGCGGATGTGGCTCTGGGCCTTCTTCCGTGTCGGATCGACGGTTTCCGGCCGCTGATCGCGCTCGCCGCCATCGCCCTGCACGGCAATCGCCATCTTGTTCATCAGCGTATTGTCGTCACCGCTGATCAACATCGCCGCATTATCGGCGAGTGTGCCGAGCAGCGGCTCGAGCCAGTCGAGGTCGGCCTTGCTGAAATCGCCCAGCACCCAGGGCATCACCCGGTCCTTGTGACCGGGATGACCGATCCCGAGCCGCACGCGGCGATAGTCCGTGCCGATGCGCGGGTCGATCGAGCGGAGGCCATTGTGCCCGCCATTGCCGCCGCCGCGCCTGATGCGTGATTTGCCCGGCACGAGATCGAGTTCGTCATAGACGACGGTGATGTCGGCGGGCGTCAGCTTATAGAACTGCGCTGCAGCTTCGACGCTCAACCCGGAGTCGTTCATGAATGTCTGCGGCTTGAGGATCAGCACCCGGTCGCCACCGATCGTGCCCTCCGCGATCAGGCCTTTGAACTTTTCGCGGAAAGGGGGAAAGCCATTGCGCCGGGCAATTTCCTCGACGGCGAGGAAGCCGATATTGTGGCGGTTGCGGCTGTATTTGTCCCCGGGATTGCCCAGGCCGACGATGAGGTGCATGGCCTTGTGGTCCGTCGGGAGAGGTGAGGGGCGACGCGAGCCGCCCCCCAAATCTTACTTCTTCGTCGGAGCGGCCGGAGCCGCACCCTTGGCCGGGGCAGCGCCCTTGGCGGGAGCCGCGCCGGCAGCCGGCGCAGCGCCGGCGGCAGGAGCCGCAGCGGCAGCAGCGGGAGCCGATGCTTCTTCAGATTTCAGCGCCGACGGAGCGGCCACGGTTGCGATCGTGAGATCTTTCTCGTGGGTGCGCGCCTTGGTGCCCTTGGGCAGCTCGATCGAGGACAGATGGATCGAGTCGCCGATATCCTTGCCAGTGAGGTCGATGGTGATCGCTTCCGGAATGGCATCGGCCGGGCAGCTCACTTCGAGCGTGTGGTGTACGATGTTCAGCACGCCGCCCTTCTTGAGGCCGGGGCTTTCTTCCTGGTTCACGAAGTGGACCGCCACCTGCACGGTGAGCTTGGTGTTGGGGCCAACGCGCAGCAGGTCGACATGCAGCGCTTTGTCGGAAACGACATCGAGCTGGTAGTCGCGCGGGATCACGCGGTGCTTGGTGCCGTCGAGTTCGACATTGATGACGTGGCTCAGAAAGCCGCCGGCATAAATGGATTTCATCGCCTCGTTGTACGAGATCGAGATCGGCAGGGGGTCTTGTTTATCGCCGTAGATGACGGCCGGAATCCGGCCTTCACGACGCAGTGCACGAGCGGCCCCCTTGCCCACCCCACTCCGCGCCTTGGCAACTAGGTCTTTTGCCATGGAACATATCCTTGGGTTGGTGCAGCATTTCATCAGAAATAACTGCGCGCCCGTCCTCCAGGGGTGACAGGCGCTTCATGGCGCGGGTCTATAGGGGAAACAGGCCCATGGAGCAAGGGCTAGAGGGACCGGACGGCGGAGCCGCGCAGGGTGACATTGCCCCCGATGCGCAGGGTGCGCCGCTGCGGCGGAGGGGTCGGCGACAAACGTTCATCGAGGAGTTGCGCGATGGCCTCGGCAAAACGCTCGGTCGGCTGCGCGACGGCCGTAATGCCCGCGGTATGGACCGAGAACGCCGGCACATCGTCGAAGCTGACGATCGACAGATCCCGTGGCACGACGAAGTCGTGCTCGCGCAGCCAGCGGAGCGCTCCGATTGTCATGAGATAGTTCGCACCAAACAGGGCCGTGGGCGGCTCCTGAAGGCTCATCAGGTCGCGGATAGCTGCGTAGCCGCCGTCCTCCATCCAGTATCCGGGCACGATGTAGTCTTCGCGTATGGGAACGCTATGGCCGCGCAGCGATTGCAGATAGCCGTCGAGGCGCTCTCGGCCACCGGTGTTCTCGAGCAGTCCGTGAACCGTTGCGATCTTCTTGTGACCGAGGTCGACCAGATGATCGACGAGCCGCTTGCTGGATTTGACGTTCTCCATGAAAACGCGATCGGCGCGAATTCCGGGCAGGTCGTGGTCATACAGAACGAGCACGGTGCCATCTTCCACACTGTGTTGCAGCACAGAGCGTCCGCCCTCGTCGCCGTCCATCACCACAGCGTCAACGCGGTGACGGGCGAAAAATTCGAGCCCATGGGCGATCGATACGGGATCGCGATCATGCGAGTAACAGATCAGCGCTCGGCCGGTCTGGCGCAGCCGGCGCGCCAGCGATTCATGCAGTGAGGCATGAAATTCGCTGAAGGCCGGTATCATCAGGCCGATCGTATCGGTCGTTTGTGTCTTCATCGACACGGCAACCGCACTTCGGCGGAAGCCCAGCGCCTTGATGGCGTCCTCGATCGGATGGCGATTGGAGTTTCGTACCGGTAGGCCGTTGAGATAGCGCGAGACCGTGCCAACCGCGACGCCCGCCGTTTCGGCGACATCGATGATCGTGGCGTGCTTCTTCCGCTCTCCGCTGCGCAAAACTGCCATCTCCCAGCCGCCCCGTTCTTGCTGCCTCACAAAGTGTTGGGCGCAAATATTTTATCGAATGGTCGAAACCGTGTCCTGCCTGTCGCGGTCGCTTTCCGCAACCTTTCCAGGCGATTCCCGCATCTTCAAACAGACCGCAAAAGTCACCTCGGACGCTCATCTCTGCTGCGCAACGTACCTCAACTTTAGGTGCTGTTGACAACGATTGCAACTAAAGCCAACAATGCAAACGTTGGAACGCGGGGAGGCGTCCTGCAATGGGTGATGAGGACTTCGTCTTCGAGGCGAGGGGAATCTCGAAGCGCTTTGGCGCGTGGCGGCGCTCGACGATGTCGATCTGCAACTGCGCAGGGGAGAGGTGCTGGCGATCGTCGGCGACAATGGCGCCGGCAAATCTACCCTGATCAAGGCAATCAC
>JBDSHC010000049.1:0-10629 GCA_039918675.1 Devosia sp. | reverse complement strand
ATGATTGCGACAGCAGGATCGTGCTCACCGCCGATGAAGGCCGCCGCGGCGGCAGGACCATTCCGCTCAAGAAGAACGTCGACGAAGCGTTGCTGAAAGCGCCCGGCGTCACCCGCGTCATCGTGGTCAAGGTCACCGGCAATGATGTGCCGATGAGCGCCGGCCGCGACGTCTGGTACGACGAAGCATCGCGCGCTGTTCCGGCCGACTGCCCGCCCGAGCCGATGAATGCCGAAGACCCGCTGTTCATCCTCTATACCTCGGGCTCCACCGGTAAGCCGAAGGGCGTTCTACACACGACCGGCGGCTATCTCGTCTGGGTGTCGCTCACCCATGAGCGGACCTTCGACTATCGTGATGGCGAGATTTACTGGTGCACCGCGGATGTCGGCTGGGTCACCGGCCACAGCTACATCGTCTATGGCCCGCTGGCCAACGGTGCGACGACGCTGATGTTCGAGGGAATCCCGAGCTATCCCGCGCCCGACCGGTTTTGGCAGGTGGTCGAGAAGCACAACGTCAACATCTTCCACACCGCGCCCACAGCGATCCGCGCACTGATGGGCGCCGGCCCGGACCATCCCGATAAACATCCGATGCCATCGCTGCGGCTCCTCGGTTCGGTCGGCGAGCCGATCAATCCCGAAGCTTGGCTCTGGTATCACAAGCATGTCGGCAAGGAGCGCTGCGAGATCGTCGACACTTGGTGGCAGACCGAGACCGGTGGCCACATGATCGCCCCGCTGCCCGGCGCCATTGCGACCAAGCCCGGCTCGGCAACGGTGCCGTTCTTTGGCGTGCAGCCGGTCGTGCTGTCGCCCGAGGGCAAGCTCCAGGAGCAGATCAAGGCCGAGGGCGTACTCGCCATCAAGGACAGTTGGCCGGGCCAGATGCGCTCGGTCTATGGCGACCACGAGCGGTTCGTCCAAACCTACTTCACGCAGTACAAGGGCTACTACTTCACCGGCGATGGCTGCCGCCGCGACGAGGACGGCTATTACTGGATCACGGGCCGTGTCGACGACGTGCTCAACGTCTCCGGCCACCGTATCGGCACCGCCGAAGTCGAGAGTGCACTGGTGTCCCACCCCAAAGTCGCTGAGGCGGCCGTGGTCGGCTATCCGCACGACATCAAGGGGCAGGGCATCTATTGCTACGTTACCCTGATGCACGGCGAGACCGGCGACGATGCGCTAAAGACCGAGTTGCGTAACTGGGTCCGCAAGGAGATCGGCGCTATCGCTTCGCCAGATCTCATCCAGTTCGCGCCGGGCTTGCCCAAGACCCGCTCGGGCAAGATCATGCGCCGCATCCTGCGCAAGATCGCTGAGAACGACTATGGCGCGCTCGGCGACACGACGACGCTCGCCGACCCCGGCGTGGTGACCGATCTGGTCGAGAACCGGCAGAACAAATAGCCCTTGGCCGGCCGCGTTAAGACTTCCTAACCGCCCTCAACTGCATATTTGGGGCGGGTTTGGTCGGTCTGGTTTGGTCATGGGTCTTGGTCATCTTTCGTCGGCGATCGCCGCGGGCCTGAGGACGCTGCGCGGCGGTCCCGATGCGAGTGCCGCGCTGGCCCATGTCGTCAGCGACAATTTCGCCGGCATGCTGGTGATCGACGCCGCGGGTGTGATCCTCGCGGCGAGCCGCATCGCAAACGATCTGCTGGCAAGTGGCCGGCCCCTCGATGGTACGCCGATCGCCAAAGTCCTGCCGCCGGATCTGCGCACCGCCATCGCCGATGCACTCGCGGCCAAAGCGGCTCCAGCCGGCACGCTTGCCCTCTCGGTCCTCCGCCAGGCGGAAGGCGGCAACGACCGGCTGGTGGTGCAGTATGCCGTGACTGTCAGCACCCTCGACGGCTCCAGCCGTCGCGTGGCCTGCCTCAATTTCTGGGATGTAACCGAGCGGCGTCGCGCGGAAGAACGGCTGTCGTTTCTCGCGACACACGATCCGCTCACCGGGTCGCTGTCCCGCACCGGCTTCGTCAATGCCATCAATGAGCGCTTCGAAACGGAGCATGGGCGGGCCGATGGCCTGTCGGTCTTCGCCATCGATCTTGCGCGCTTCAAGCCGGTCAACGATGCCCTGGGGCACGCCCATGGCGACATGCTGCTCAAGCAGGTGGTGAGCCGACTGCGCTCGACCGGCGCCTTGCTGATCGCGCGGCTTAGTGGCCACGCTTTTGCTGTCGCGCATCCGGGGCTGTCGCCACAAGAGTCGGCGCAGTTCTGCGAGATCGTGCACGACCGCTTGGTGGCCGCCTATCAACTCGGACCACATCGCGCCATCGTCGGCGTGGATATCGGCTTCAGTCACTCGACGGCGTCGGGACTCGATCCCGAACAGCTGCTGAGCCATGCCGACATGGCGCTCAACGTGGCGCGTGGTGCTGCAGGCAAGGGCTATGCTGCGTTCTCGCCAGAGATGGATGAGAACCTCCGGGCCCGCCAGGAACTCGAGACCGAAATGCAGCAGGCGATGGAGCGTGGCGAGATTTCGCTGATGTTCCAGCCGCAGGCATCGCTTGACGACAACCGGATCATCGGGGTCGAAGCGCTGATGCGATGGATGCATCCGGAACTGGGCGCCGTGTCGCCTGACCGCTTCATTCCGGTCGCAGAAGAGACGGGCAAGATTGTCGAACTCGGCCGCTGGATTCTCGAAGCGGCGTGCCGCGAAGTCGCCAGCTGGCCCGGCAATATCCGCCTGTCCGTCAACGTCTCGCCTATTCAATTCGAACTGGTCGATGTCGTTGCCGAGGTTAAGGAGGCGCTGACTAAATCGGGCCTTCCGGCCAACCGGCTCGACGTTGAGATCACCGAAGGCATCTTCGTCTCGAACGCGCGCGCGACCATCGATGCACTGCAGAAGCTGCGTGACCTCGGTGTCGGCATCGCGCTCGACGACTTCGGTACGGGCTATTCATCGCTCGGCTATCTGGGCCGGCTGCCGGTCGACAAAATCAAGATCGACCAAAGCTTCGTCAAGAAGCTGCCCGGTGATCAGCAGGCCGGTGTGATCATCCGCGCCGTCATGATGCTGAGCGAAGCGCTCAACAAGATCGTTATCGCGGAAGGCATCGAGACCGCCGACCAGGCGTGGATGCTCAAGATGATGGGCTGCAAGGTTGGGCAGGGCTATTTCTTCGGCCGCCCCAAGAGTGCGCAGGACATGCGCGACAGCCTAGCGGAAAGCGGCGACAGCGGTCGGCTGTCGGCCTAACCGAACTTCCGCCGCGCATCGAGCGCGAGACCGAGCCCCACGCTGCCGAATGCATCGGTGTCCACAAAACGCGCGTCCGGGAACAGCGTCTGCAATCGCGCCATGATCGCCGGGATCTGCGTCGAGCCGCCCGTGAGGATCAGCGTCTCGATGCGGTCGGCCGCGAGTCCTGCCATAGCCAGCGTCAGCCCGATCGTGTCGGCGATGCGGTCCACCGAATGGGCCAAGGCCTCGCTCAGTTCCTTGCGCTCGACAGGCGTCGCGAGCGTCACTTCCTCGCCGTCGAACAGAATCTGCGCGTGCTCGTCGGCGGTCAGGGCAATCTTCGCGTCCTCGACGGAGCCGCCCAGGCGATGCCCCTCTCGATGCGAGATGATCGAGATCATGTCGGCCACGCGGTTCGGATCGCGCGCCTCTCTCTGCGTGTGCCGCAACTCGCGCAGCAGCTCGGGTGTGTAGAGCCGGTTGATCCGGTGCCACGTCGCGAGATCGACATAGGGCGCGGAGGGCAGGGGACGCTTGCCGTCGGCCGTCGGCGTCTGATAGCCCAGCGCCGGCATCGCCTGCTTCAGCGACAGCAGCCGATCGAAGTCGGTACCGCCGATATGGACTCCGGAGGTTGCGAGGATGTCGCCGCTACGGTCGGTGCTTTTGGCCCGCTCTGGCGACACACGCACGACGGAGAAGTCCGACGTGCCCCCGCCAAGGTCGATGACCAGCCCAAGCTCCTCGCGCGTCACCTGTTGCTCATAGTCGAGCGCTGCTGCAATCGGCTCGAACTGGAAGGCGATGTGGCGGAAGCCCTGGGCGCGGACGGCGCTCTCCATCTGGTCCTGCGCGTCCCGGTCGGCGAGCGGGTCATCATCGACATAATGCGCCGGCCGGCCGACCACAACGGAGTCGAGCTCGTAGCCGAGCACGCTCTGCGCCCGGCTCTTCAGCTCGCCGACGAAGCCGCCAATGATGTCGAGGAACGGCACGACGCGACGTTTGATGCGGGTCGACTCGTCGGCGAGAGTCGAGCCCAGCACGCTCTTGAGCGAGCGCATCATGCGGCCGTCATTGCCGCTGACATAGGCAGCGGTGGCGGCCCGACCGAACAGGGTCGTGTCGTTGCTGAAGTCGAAAAAGATCGTGCTCGGTATCGTGACCCGATCCCCTTCGAGTGGCAGCAGGCGGACGGCGCCCGGGTCAGCGACGCCGAGCGTGGTGTTCGAGGTGCCGAAGTCGAGGCCGCAATGGCGCAAAGGCTGGGTCATGACGCGGCTCGGGAGCAAAGGGAGGGCGTCTATAGCGAAGTTTACGATTTCGCCGCAATAGCGTGGCAAGCATCGCAGCATTATTGATCCGAGGTGATTTGGTGATCCGTCCCGTTTTCATTGCGCTTGCCGCGCTCGTTTTTGCAGCGCCCGCCCAAGCGCAAACCATCGAGCAGATGGCAGGGCAGATGATCATCGTCGGGTTTCAGGGCGACGATGCTTCCGACAAATCGGTGAAGGCCGTGGCCGCCGAGATTGCCAGCGGCGATCTGGGCGGAGTCATGTACCTCAAGAGCAACGTCAAGAGCCTGAAGGCGGCGAAGGCGATGAATGAGGCTTTCCGCGCCGCGTCGCCAGCGCTGCCGCCCTTCATCACGCTCGACCAGGAGGGCGGCGCGGTCGAGCGGCTGACCAAGGCCGTTGGCTTCGACGAAATTCCCAACGCCGCGACCATTGCCGCCCAGAACTCGCCAGCCGAGGCCGAAGCGATCTATGGCAGGATGGCCAAGGCCATCGCGGCTCTCGGCTTTACTGTGAATTTCGGGCCGGTGGCCGATCTCAACGTCAATCCGAACAACCAGATCATCGCCAAGTTCGGCCGCGCCTTCGGCAAGTCCTCAAAGACCGTCACTGCCTATGATGAGGCCTTCATAGCCGCCCACCACGCGGCGGGCCTGCTGACGTCGCTGAAGCATTTCCCCGGGCACGGATCGAGCACGGCCGACAGCCATGCGGGCTTCGTCGATATTTCCAAGACCTGGAGCGCCGCAGAGCTTGAGCCATACAAAGCCATGTTCGCCGATGGCTATGCCGACTTCGTCATGGCCGGGCATCTCTATCACAGCGACTATGCCGGTACGGGCAGCGTCAAGCTGCCGGCGAGCCTCTCGCCGGAGTGGATCGATGGCGTGCTGCGCACCGACCTCGGCTTCAAGGGCGTGGTAATCAGCGACGATCTCGAAATGGGCGCCATCCGCAAGCTGTTCGATCTGCATGACACGGTGGTGCGCGCGGTAAATGCCGGGGTGGACGTGCTGCTGTTCTCCAACACAGCCGCCTACTCGCCGGGGCTGCCCGACAAGGTTCGGGGTATTCTGGTCGCCGAGGCCGAATCCGATCCGGCGTTCAAGGCGAAGATCGAGGCAAGTTATGCCCGGATCGTCGCGCTGAAAGCCCGGATTGGCGGGTAGTTCGGGCCGGCTGTTTCTTCCCTAGGTCAAACCGACTATGTTCGCCGCTTCTTGGACGGCGGAGGATCGATGCCGGAACACGACACCAGCGACGGCGTACGCCATGTACGGGCGTTGTTCCTCAGTGACGTGCACCTGGGCATGCGGCCGACGCGTATCGGTCAACTGGTCGATTTCCTTAAGCACCACGAGGCCGAGACGATCTATCTGATCGGCGACATCCTTGACGGCTGGCGCCTCGCCAAATCCTGGTACTGGCCGCCCATCTACAATGAGTTCGTCGAAGATCTGCTGGACAAGGCGGCGCGCGGCACGCGCATGGTGGTGCTGCCGGGCAATCACGACGAGTTCCTGCGCGAATATCTGGGGACCTATTTCGGCGAGGTCGAGTTCGTCGATCGGACGGTACACACGACCGCCAATGGTCGGACCTATCTCGTGATGCATGGCGACCAGTTCGACGTCGTCGTGGCGCATGCCAAATGGCTCGCCCATGTCGGCGACTGGGCCTACCGCATGGCACTGAGGATCAACATCGGCATCAACTGGATTCGCCGCCGCCTGCATCGGCCCTATTGGTCGCTCAGCGCCTGGGCCAAGCACAAGGTCAAGAACGCTGTGAGCGTCATCGGCCGCTTCGAGGAAGCGCTGACGCTCGAGGCGCGCGACACGGGCGTCGATGGGGTGATCTGCGGGCATATCCATTTTGCCGACATGCACGATCGGCTCGGCATCCACTACATCAACACCGGCGATTGGGTCGAAAGCTGCACCGCGATCTGCGAGACCGACGAGGGGCAGTTCGAGCTGATCAAATGGGACATTCAGCTGGCGCCGCCGCCCAAGGAGAAAAGGCGCGGACTGCGGCGCAAGAAGCCGGACGCCGATCTCGGCGCGACCTCGTCTCCCTAAAGGGATCGCCTATGCCGCAAGCTATCAATCTCGCCGAAAAGTTTGGCAGGATCACTGAACATTGGCAGCCGCGTGTCATCGCCGAGCTCAATGATTATCAGTTCAAGCTGGTCAAGATCGAAGGCGATTTCGTCTGGCACAGCCATGCGGATACCGATGAAGCGTTCTTCGTCATCGAGGGTGATTTGCGGATCGATTTTCGAGATGGCGCGGTGACCATCGGGCCAGGCGAACTCTACGTGGTGCCCAAGGGCCTCGAGCACAAGCCTTTTGCCGCAGCCGAGGTGAAGATGATGCTCATCGAGCCCAAGGGCGTCGCGAACACCGGTGACGCCGGTGGCGAGCGCACCGCGCCCAACGATCGCTGGATCTAGCCACATAAAAGAAAGGCCCCACCGAAGCGGGGCCAATTTGCTTGGAGGTCTTCTTCTAATCGATCAGCCGAGGCGGCCGCTCGCATGGGCGAGCATGGTGTAGACCTTGCCGCGATCCGAGATCAGGATCGTGCGGGTTTCGGACACCGGATCGGCACCCTGCGCAGCGCGCTGCAGGAGCTGTTCGAACTCGCTCATATAGCTCGCGGCGTTCTTACCGAACTCTACGTCGGCGCCGAGACGGCGCTTGACCTGATCGTAAGTCGACTGGCCGGTTAGCGTGTAGATGCGGCGCGAGAAGACGTTCTGCTCACCCATCTGGTACCGCTGCCAAGCCTCGGCCAGACCCGCCGGATCCATTGAGCGGGCGATCTCGTCGGTGAGAGCCGTAAGGTTCTGCTGCGGCGCGGCAGCGGGAGCGGCCGGTGTATTCGCATTACGCAAGACATCGCGCAGCCAGCCGCCACCGGCCTCGTCCGCCTTCGGGGCGGGCTTAGAGGCTTCGGCAACTGCCGCTGCCATCGGGGCCGCGACGCGGGGCGCCTCGGCGACCGGAGCGAGACGCGGTGCGGGCTGCTGGATTGGTGCGGGACGCGGGGCCTCGGCGACGCGCACCGGTTCCGGACGCGGCTCAGGCGCACGAACCGGCTCAGCGCGCGGCTCGGCCCGGGGGGGCGGCGGAGGCGAACGGCGTTCGCTCAGATCGTGCGTTGCCGACTGGGCGCGGACGATGGCGTTGAGCTCGCTGAGCGCTTCGATCTGCTCGGCCACGACGCGGCGCATTGCGGCGGCGCTGGTCCTCGTCTCTTCGGGCAGCTCCATGACGCCACGGGCGAGTTCGGAGCGGGTCGATTCGAGCTCGCTGCCGACTTCCTTTGCGGTCTGACGCATCGCAGTGGCGGTCTCGCTGAAACGACGTGTCGCTTCTTCGAGGGCCTGCTGCATTTCGAGGATCATGGTCGCCTGCGTCTGGCGCAGCGTGTCCGAGGCCTTCTCGGTCTCGGCTTCGGCGGCGCTGCGGAATTCGGCGAGACGTTCGGTCACGCCGCTAGCAGACGAGGCGAGGGCGGTGCTGACCTGGTCGCTCGAATTGGCAAGCACGGATTCGATCTGGCCGCTGGTCGAGGCGAGGACGCCTTCCATCTGCGAGCGGGAGTCGGCAAGGCGGCGTTCGGTGTCGTTGACGGCGTCGGCGATGTTCTGGGCGAAGCCACGCATCCGGGCGTCGATCTCGTCGGCGCGGGTGATGAAGCTCTGCGCCAGGCTGTCCATGGCGGAACGGCGTTCTTCGAGGGCGTCGAGCGACTGGCTACCGGCCTGGTTGAGCGCCGCGGCGGAATGGTCGATCGAGGCGATCTCGGTGTTGAGGTTGCCCATCATCGACCCAAAATCGTCGATCATGCTACGAACGGTAGTCTGCAGATTGCCGACCTGGCTGGCGACCATCTGGCCGGCCTGCTCGGTCGCACCGATAGCATCGCGCACGCTGGCCGAGTAGGTGGCCGTCTGGCTAGCAACGCTGGTTTCAAGCTGCGACAGATTGGAGTTCGCCGCGTCCAGAACCTGCTGCAGGAGCTGGTTGGACTGGTTGAGACGGACCAGCGCTTCGTTGGCATCGGTGAGGATGCGGCCCGACGTTGCCGACATGAGCTGTTCGGCCTGCGAGGCGCTGCTGGTGAGAGCTTCCTGCAGCACATTGCCATGCGAGCGCAGCATGGTCTCAAGCTGCTCGGTGCGTGCGGTGACGATCGCCGCCAGATTGTCGCTCTGCTGATTGACCGAGGCGCTGAGGGCGCTGACGCGGTTTTCGATCGCGTCGGTCGCGGCCACGGCCTTGATCGAGATAAGTTCGTCGATCTGCCGCGATGCGACCTGGATCTGCTCCATGGCCTGCCGGACGTGAGTGTCCATGCGGTCGGCGGTTTCGGCGATATCGAGCGTGATGTTGGCGGTCGCGGTGACGATGCGCTTGCTGATGGTCTCTTCGATCCGGTCGGCGCCGGATTCGAGGTCGGCCATCGACTGCACTAGTGCAGTATTGATCGCGGTGTTGAGCGAGGCGAGACGCTCCGCCGTGATATCGGCGCGAGCGGTGATCGCTTCGGGCAGGGTGCCGAGGCGCTGATCGACCATATCTGTGATCGCCTTGCGGGCGGAGTTGACGCCGGTCTCGATGATGTCGGCGGCCTTGCGGGCGCTGTCACCTACGGTCGCTGCGGCGCCATCGATACGCGCGGTTACGCCGCTCTCCGCATCGGCGATGCGGATGATGGCGGAGTCGATGCCGCGGCCGAGGTTGTCGTTGACCTCGCCGACCTTGCTCGCGATGAGCGAGGAGACGGCGGTGGCGCGGTCGGCCATGATGTCGGTGACGGACCGGAGGCTCGCATCGATCTTGTCGCGGGCCGACGTGCCCTGTGCGTCGATCGTGCGGGCAAGTTCCATCGTGCGGTCGCCAATGGCGCCGGCGATGGCCGCAGTATGCGTGCCGAGGACTTCGCCGAGCTGCTGGGTACGCGTGTTCAGCGCTTCGGAGAGTTCCGAGGAGCGCGTGCCCACGGTTGTCGCCAGCAGCTGCGTGCGCTGGTCCAGCGTTGCGGTGAGCGCGTTGTGCTGTTGTTCGAGGGTCTGTGTCAGGCTCTCGAAGCGGCTGTCGAACGCGGTGCCGATCTGCGCCGTGTGCTGCGTGAGCGAACTGTCGAGCAGGGTGGTGCGGCCCGATAGGATCTCGTTGATCTCGCTGGCGCGGCCGAGCAGCGTGTTGCTGAGTTCGCCGGTGCGGGTCGACAGCGTGTCGTTGAGCGCCTGCGTGCGGCCATCGAGCGCGTCGGCGAGGATCTGCGAATGGCCTTCGAGGGCGTCGGAGATTTCGCGCGAGCGATTGCCGATGACTTCGGTGATCTGCTTGGAACGTTGTCCCAGCGTCTCGATCATCTCGCGCGTCCGCTGCGAAACGATGTCGTTGAAGTGGCCGGACTTCTCGTCGAGCGCCATTTCGAGAACGTTGGCGCGCGCTGCAAAGCTGGCATTGTGCTTCTCGAGCGCGGAGACGAGCTTCTCGCCCTTGTCGCCGACTACGCCGTCGAGCGCCTGCAGGCGGGTGTCAATGACCACGGCGATTTCGTCGAGGCGAGCGTCGAACTGCGTGAGGTTCTGCGAGCCGGCACCCATCAGGGTGACGCGGGCGCGTTCGGTCGTATCGTCGAGGGCGCCGCTCAATTCGATCATCGCGGTCTGGAGCTTCGACTCCATCGAGTTGACCTGGATTGAGATGGCTTCGTCGAGCTGCTTGGTGAGGCTGCCCATGATCGTTTCGGCCTCGTGCGACCGCGACGAGATGTCGGTGGCGATGCGGCTGCCGATCGCGTCGAGCGCGGACGAGACTTCGTGGCCACGGTCACGGAGCTGATCGAGCAGTGTAATGCCGCCCTGGCTCAGCAGCTTGGCGAGCGAGGAGGTGCGGTTCTCGATGGCTTCCGACAGTGTGTTGGCGCGGCCGTCGAGCGCTTCGGTCAAGGCGACGAGGCGGCCGTCGATGACGGTGCTCAGATCCATCGTGCGGTTTTCGAAGGCCTGCGAGATCGTCGCCGAGCGATCTTCCAGCGTGATGTTGAGGCGCGAGGCACTATCGTCGAGCGCGGAGAGCAGATGGCTGGTGCGCTGATC
>JBDSHC010000048.1:0-32747 GCA_039918675.1 Devosia sp. | reverse complement strand
CCTTCGGCGCCCCCTTCCCCCGCGAGCGGGAGAAGAGACCCGACTGAGCGATTAGAGCGTGCCCTTGGTGCTTGGGATCACGTCCTTGGCCCGGGGGTCGATTTCGACGGCGGCGCGCAGGGCTTTGGCCAGCGCCTTGAAGGCGGATTCGGCGATGTGGTGATTGTTCTCGCCATAGACCGTTTCGACGTGCAGCGTGATCCCGGCATTCATGGCAAAGGCCTGAAACCACTCGCGAAACAGCTCGGTGTCCATTTCGCCGACTTTGTCGCGGTTGAACTCGACCTTCCAGACGAGGAAGGGCCGGCCCGAGACGTCGAGCGCGACGCGGGTGAGCGTGCCATCCATGACGAGATCTGAACTGGCGTAGCGGCGGATGCCTTTTTTGTCGCCGAGCGCCTTTTTGACCGCTTCGCCCAGGGCGATGCCGACGTCTTCCGCCGTGTGGTGGAAGTCGATATGGAGGTCGCCCTTTGCCCGGACAGAAATGTCGATCAGCGAGTGTTTGCTGAGCTGGTCGAGCATGTGGTCGAGAAAACCGATGCCGGTCTGCATGTCGTAGATGCCGGTGCCATCGAGGTTTACCGACACGGCGATGTCGGTCTCAGCGGTTTTTCTGGCTATTCGCGCTTCGCGCATTTCTCGTCTCGCTTCCGGTCGCCGCGTCGTGGCGCATAGACCCCAATGTCATTCCCGCGAAGGCGGGAACCCAGGGCAACAAACATCGGTGCCAGCGACTCCTGGATTCCCGCCTTCGCGGGAATGACACCGTGGTTTTGCCATTCATCGCCAACTACCGATCATTGCAATCGGCGCTGGTCATCCTAAATACGGTGAAATCCTTTTGGAGTGTTGAATGTCAAAGGACAATGACTTCCCCGGCTGGCACGGCACGACGATCGTGTCGGTGCGCAAGGGGAACAAGGTGGTGATTGCGGGCGACGGCCAGGTTTCGGTCGGCAACACTGTGATGAAGCATAATGCCAAGAAGGTGCGGCGCCTCGTGGGCGACAAGGTGATTGGCGGCTTTGCCGGCTCGACCGCCGATGCGTTCACGCTGTTCGAGCGGCTCGAGAAAAAGCTCGAGCAGTTTCCCGACCAGCTGATGCGCGCGGCGGTGGAGCTCGCCAAGGATTGGCGCGGCGATCGCTATCTGCGCCATCTCGAGGCGATGATGATCGTTGCCGACAAGGATGTGACGCTGGTGATCACCGGCAATGGCGACGTGCTGACGCCGGACAAGGGCGTGATCGCGATCGGTTCGGGCGGCAATTATGCGCAGAGCGCCGCGCTGGCGCTGGCCGAGAACACCGATTTCGATGCCGAGGACATTGCCCGCAAGGCGATGAAGATCGCGGCGGAAATCTGCATCTACACCAATGAGAGCGTGACGCTCGAAAAGATCGAGACCTGAGCGGGATCAGGAAAAGTTGAAGACTTTTCCAGTTCGATCCCGCGACAAAGAAGGACTAACGATGCTCAATGAGCCCAACAGCCCGGCTGGCAGCAGCGGGAACGAGGACGCGCTTCGCAGCGAAGGCGCCCGGAAGGACAATGCAGTGACAGATCCCTCGACGCTTTCGCCCAAGCAGATCGTGGCCGAACTCGACCGCTACATCATTGGCCAGAAGGACGCCAAGCGCGCCGTGGCTGTGGCGCTGCGTAACCGCTGGCGCCGCCAACAACTGCCCGAGGCGCTGCGGGCCGAGGTGACGCCCAAGAACATTTTGATGATCGGGCCGACCGGCGTCGGCAAGACCGAGATTTCGCGGCGGCTGGCGAAGCTGGCACAAGCGCCGTTCATCAAGGTCGAGGCGACGAAGTTCACCGAGGTCGGTTATGTCGGTCGCGATGTCGAGCAGATGATCCGGGACCTGGTCGAGAACGGCATTTCAGTTCTGCGCGATATTCGCCGCGAGGGTGTAAAGCAGCAGGCGCATGAGAAGGCCGAAGAGCGCGTGCTCGATGCGTTGGTCGGCGCCAGCGCTGGAACAGCCACGCGCGATTCGTTCAGGAAGAAATTGCGGTCCGGCGAACTCGACGATCGCGAGATTGAGGTCGAATTGTCGGGGGCCAGCGGGCCGCAGGGGATGTTCGACATTCCTGGCGTGCCGGGGGCCAATGTCATCAACATCCAGGAGATGATCGGCAAGGCGATGGGCGGCAACTCCAGCAAGCGCAAGGTGAAGGTCAAGGACAGCCATGCGCTGCTGATGGCCGACGAGGCCGACAAGCTGCTCGACCAGGACCAGCTGACGCGCGAGGCGGTGGAACTCGCCGAGAACCACGGCATCGTGTTCATCGACGAGATCGACAAGGTGGCGAGCAGCGACCGCGGCTATTCGGGGCCGTCGCGCGAGGGTGTGCAGCGCGATCTTCTGCCGCTGATCGAGGGCACGACGGTGTCGACGAAGTATGGGCCGGTGAAGACCGACCATATTCTGTTCATCGCGTCGGGCGCGTTCCATGTGAGCAAGCCCAGCGATTTGCTGCCGGAACTGCAGGGCCGCCTGCCGATCCGCGTCGAACTCAAAGCGCTGACGAAGGACGATCTTATCGGCATCCTCAAGGACACCGATGCGTCGCTGATCAAGCAGTATGTTGCGCTGATGGCGACCGAGGGGCTGATTCTCGATTTCGCCAGCGACGGCATTGAGGCGATCGCCGATGCGGCGGTGAAGGTGAATTCGACGGTCGAGAACATCGGCGCCCGCCGGCTGCAGACGATCATGGAGCGGCTGGTCGAGGATATCTCGTTCGGCGCCGATGAGAAGAAGGGCGAAACGATCCGGATCGATGCGGCGTATGTCGAAGAGCGCGTCGGCAAGCTTGCCGGTGACACAGATCTGAGCCGCTTCGTGCTGTAAAGGTAGAACGGTAGTTTAATCTAGCGGGCGGTGCCGGGTGGTGCCGCCCGTTTTGTTTTGTCCGGGGCGCGGGCTATAGAGGGCGGAGATGGAGCGGGCGATGGACGAGGAAGTTCTCGAGGGTGGCGGGCGCAACACCGTGACGCGGGTCGGCGATGTGGTGCATCGGACGACCGGGCCCTGGGCCGCGAGCGTCCACAGCCTGTTGCGCCATCTCGAGGCAGGGGGCTTTGATGGCGCGCCCCGCATTGTCGGCACCGGCTTTGGCCCGGATGGCCGCGAGACATTGAGCTATGTCGCCGGCGCGACGCCCAGCCGCAACATCGTGTCGGCAGATGCGATGGCCGAAGTGGGCGTGCTGCTGCGCAGGATGCATGACGCGACAAATTCGTTCGTCCCGCCGGCCGACGCGGTCTGGCGAGACTGGTTCGGCCGAACGCTGGGGACCAGCGAGACGATCATTGGCCATTGCGACACCGGGCCATGGAACATCATCGAACGGGACGGACGCCCGGTTGCGTTCATTGACTGGGAGGAGGCGGGGCCGGTGGACCGTTATGTGGAGATTGCTCAAACCTGTTGGCTGACGGCCCAGCTGCACGATGACGATGTGGCCGAACGCAACGGGCTCGCGGACGCGGCCGAACGTGCACGCCATATGCGCGCGATCGTCGATGGCTATGGGCTTGCCGCGCAGAACCGCGAAGGCCTGGTCGATACCATGATCGAATTTGCGGTTCATGCCGCCGCCGATGAGGCGCGGCGTAACGAGCCCCTCGAGGCTATCGCCTGGCGCGTCCGCGGCGCGGCGTGGATGCTGAGACATCGCATGTTGCTGGAGAATGCGTTGAGGTAGATCGCGGCGTTCGAGCAGCACGGCACCGGGGTGCGGCTCCCCCTTCCTAGTTTCGCTACGAGGCTTCGCCTGTGCTAACCCAGTGATGCGACTCAGGACCTCACCCGTTTGCTCAATCTCCAGCTCAATCCGCGCGACGTGCTGCACAAGACGTTCGGGCATGCCGAATTCCGCGGGCAGCAGGAGGAGGTGGTGGGCCATGTGACCGGGGGCGGGGACGCTTTGGTGTTGTTTCCGACGGGGGCGGGGAAATCGATCTGTTACCAGCTGCCGGCGCTGTGCCGGAACGGCGTGGGGATCGTGGTGTCGCCGCTGATTGCCCTGATGCGCGATCAGGTGGAGGCGCTGCGGCAGCAGGGGGTGCGGGCCGAGGCGCTGAACTCATCGCTGTCGCCGGAGGAGTCGGCGGGAGTGCGCAACCGGCTGCATCGCGGCGACCTCGATCTGCTCTATGTGGCGCCCGAGCGGATGATGAATCCCGGCTTCCTGCAGATGCTCGGTACTATCGATATCGCCCTCTTCGCAATCGACGAGGCGCATTGCGTCAGCCAATGGGGGCATGATTTCCGGCCGGACTATCGCGCACTGAGCCGGATCGCCGAATTGTTCCCGGGCGTGCCGCGCGTGGCGCTGACGGCGACGGCCGACCCGGTGACGCGCGAGGACATCATCGAGCGGTTGCAGCTCGGTTCGGCGCGGGTGTTTTCGACGAGCTTCGACCGGCCCAATATCAGCTACGCGATCACGCAACGGGCGAATGGGCCCAAGCAGCTGCTGGCGTTCCTCGAGCGGCACAAGGGCGAGAGCGGCATCGTATATTGTCTGAGCCGCAACAAGGTCGAGAAGACCGCCGAATGGCTGACCGATCATGATGTGCCGGCACTGCCCTATCACGCCGGGCTCAGCTCGCAGATCCGCAGCCGCAACCAGGATGCGTTCTTAAAGGACGATCCGGTTTGCCTTGTGGCGACGGTGGCGTTCGGCATGGGAATCGACAAGCCTGACGTGCGCTATGTGGTGCATCTCGATATGCCGTCCTCGATCGAAGCCTATTATCAGGAGACGGGACGCGCCGGACGTGACGGGCTGTCATCGGAGACGATGCTGCTTTACGGCATGACCGATGTGGTGCAGCGGCGGCGGATGATCGATGAGGGCGAAGCGCCCGAGGAGATCAAGCGGATCGAGCGCGGCAAGCTCGAAGCGCTGCTGGCCGTCTGCGAGACGACCGATTGCCGGCGCCAGTCGATCCTCAAGCATTTCGGCGAGAGCTATCCGGGCAATTGCGGCAATTGCGACAATTGCCTGTCGCCGGCCGAACGCTGGGACGGAACCGAGGCGGCGATCAAGGCGCTGGCCGCTATCTATCGCACCGGGCAACGGTTTGGCGCGGGACATATCGTCGATGTGCTGATGGGCAAGGAGACCGAAAAGATCATCGGCTTCGGGCATCACAACCAGGCGGTGTTCGGCGCGGGCCGCGATATGGAGCCCAAGATGTGGCAGTCGGTGTTGCGCCAGCTGACAGCGTCGGGACTGGTGCTGGTCGACACGGCCGGGTTCGGGGGCTTGCGGCTGGGCGAGGGCGCGCGCGAGGTGTTCAAGCGCGAGCGCACCGTGATGCTGCGCAAGGACCAGCCGGCACGGGCGGCGGAGACCAGGCGAGCATTGCGGCGAGCGGTGGATCTGCCCGAAGGCGCGGCGCCGCTATTCGATGCGTTGCGGTCGGAGCGGGCGCGGCTCGCGAAGGAACAGGGCGTGCCGCCCTATGTGATTTTCCACGATTCGACGTTGAAGGCGATGGCGACATCGCGGCCGGCCAATCTCGACGATTTGGCGGAGCTGCCGGGGCTTGGGACGGCGAAGCTGCAGCGTTATGGGCGGGCGTTTTTGAAGGTGATCGCGGCGGCGTAGAGTGCCGCGCATCAGAACGTTATTCTGCTACTTCCCGCATCAACCGCTCTAACGTTCGTCATGGCCGGGCTCGACCCGGCTAACCAGCGGAACGTGAGGTTGGGTCCCCGGGTCAAGCCCGGGGATGACGAACGAGAGATAGGTGGACCGCGCCTCAGTTATTTGATGCGCTTGATCAATTCGGATTTGAGCAGGGTCAGATCCTCGGGGGCCAGGCGGTGGATGTCGCGGGCCAGGCGGTTGGCGAGTTCGGTGGCTTCAGGGTCGAGACCGGCGGTGTCGATGGTGATGCGGGGATCGCTGAGCTCGGCGAGGCGCTGCACCTCTTCGGCTTCATCCCAGATCACATTGAAATAGTGGATGATGCGCTGCAGCATGCCCCAGGTCGGACGACCGCGCTTTCCATGCTCGAGCGCCGACAGATAAGCGCTCGAGACGTTCAGCGCCTTGGCCATTTCCTTGAGGGTGACGCCGCGCTGGTCGCGGAGTTCCCGCATCTTCTGTCCCAAGGGAGTCATCGCTGCTCCTGCCGACGCAGACGGACATACCAAGCGCCTTCGCCGCCATGCGACTGGGCCGACTGGTCCCAGCCGGCGACGAGCGGCATCAGTTCGGGCGAGCTCAGCCAGATCGGCAGCATGGTCCGGAGGACGCCGCGTTCGACGATGGTGGTTGGGTCGCCGTTCAATTTCTTCAAACCCTTGCCGGTGATGACCAAAAGCGTGCGGTCGCCGCGTTGTGAACGGGCATAGAGGTAACGCGACAGCGCCTGATAAGCCTCATCCTGCCGCATGCCGTGGAGATCGAGCGTGCCGTCGATGCTGATCCGGCCACGGCCAAGGCGCTTCCGGAGCTTGGGCTCGATTGCGCCAAGCGGCGGCGAGCCGGGTGTCTGCGCCGATTGATATGACGGCATAGCGATGATTCTGGCGCGTTTTGGCGGCGGAGCGACAGAAGGCGGAAGGGGCAGTGGCGGGGCAAGCCGGACGCGGCGCCGCGGCTTCATCGGTAGCACGGTTTGGGTCACATCGTGCCAGAGATGAAAATCGGGAATGGGCGGTTTTTTCGATCCACCCCGGCTGCTCATGATCGCTCTCGTCCCTGCCGGCCTCAGGAGAGCTGGTTGGTCGCAACCAGCTTCCAGTTGGGATCTCGCGATTTGGGGGCCCGGGCAAAAGTCCACTCATCGGCGATGGACTGCACCTGGTCGGCATTGCCTTCGAGCAGATTGCCATCCTTGTCGCGAGTGGCCTGGACCACTTCGGCGTTGAATTTGACCGCGATGCGGGCATCGCGCTTGTCGAGATCGGCGTCGGAGATTTCGATCGTGGGGAGGCCGACAAAGGTGAAATCGACCTTGTTGCCGGCCGTCTCGCGATCGGTGATGGCGCGCTCGAAGCCGTCATAGACGTCCTTTTCGAGCAGCATTTTGAGCGTCTTGCGGTCGCCCTGGGCAAAGGCGGTGACGATCATCTCATAGGCGCCCTTGGCACCTTCGAGGAAGCCTTTCGGCAGGAAAGTCGGGTCGGCATCGCCTATGGCGCGGAGGCCGGTGGCGATTTCGGCGTTGCCATGGCTCAGCTGCTCGATTTCGGCGCTGAGCTTGTTGGCGCGGCGGTCGGCGTCGCCATTGCTCTCGGTGGCGGTCACAGGACGCATCTGGACCACCTTCTCATCATTGGCGGCGGCGGGCTTGGTCTGCTGGGTGCGCTGCAGCGGGCTGCGTTCATTGCCGGTGCGGGTGCCAAGGACGCCGCGCAGCCGGAACAGCACGAAAATCGCGACACCTATGACGATCAGGGTCGGAATATCAAAAAACTCGTCCATGCTGTTCTAACCTTTACTCTCGGCGCGGCATCTAGCGGGGCGCGCGGCGCAGTTCCTATATAAGCAATGCAGTATCCTGAAACCAGTTCACGAAATGTGGAGCGGGTGCGACCAACGCGACCTGCCCAGAGGAGCGCCCGATGTTAGGCCGAATGGTGTTCGCAGTGGTTTTGGCGCTGCCGCTGATCGAAATTGCCCTGTTCATCGTCATCGGGCAGGCGATAGGGGTGGTTCCGACGCTGTTGGGCGTGCTGATCGCCGGGATCGCCGGCATGCTGGTGATCCGCTGGCAGGGCATGGCGGCGCTCGGCAGGCTGCAAACGACGCTGCAGCGGGGCGAATTGCCGGCTAAGCAAATGGGCGACGCCATGCTGATCGGGCTCGGCGGCGTGCTGCTGCTGATCCCGGGCTATTTCTCCGATTTGATCGGCATCCTGTTGCTGCTGCCCTTTGTGCGGCACGCGATTTATGCGCTGCTGGCAAGGAATTTCCGCGTCGTGACGGTGGCGGGCGAGCCGGTCCGGCCGAGTGATCCTGAGCTGATCGAGCTCGAGCCGGACGATTGGCGGTCGCGGTAAGCTTGCCCTGCAAGCTTGTTAGGCTTGGGCAAACCTGCTAGTTCCGCGCCCGCCCATAGCAAGGATTTTGAACATGGCCGACGAAACTGCCGGGACTGCAGATGCCAATGCACAGCAGGCCGCACCGACCTTCAATCTGGTCGGCCAGTATATCCGCGACATGAGCTTCGAGAATCCCGGCGCGCCGGCATCGGTTATGCTGGGCGGCGCGAGCCCGACCTTCAATGTCGGCATCAATGTCGGCGTCAAGAAGCAGGCAGATGAGATCTATGCCGTCGAGATCACGCTCAACGCCAAGGCCGAGCGCGAAAAGAACGTGCTGTTCAATGTCGAGCTGATCTATGGCGGCGTGTTCCGGATCAAGAACGTGCCCGAGAATCAGCTGGCGCCACTGCTCCTGGTCGAATGCCCGCGGCTGATTTTCCCGTTCGCGCGTCAGGTTCTGGCCAACGTCACCCAGCAGGGCGGCTTCCCGCCGTTGATGATGGAGCCGGTCGATTTCAACGCGATCTATCTGCAGAATTTGAAGGCGCTGCAGGCCAACCAGGCCGCCGGGGCGCCCGCGGTTACGAATTAACACGCTCGGGTTTGTGACTCGCGACGGCGCCCTCGGGGCGCCGTTTTCGTTTGCGGCTTACGCTGCTTCGTCGTCGCGGTAGTAGCCCCAGAGGGCGGCTTCGCCCATGGTGCGGATCAGGGACAGATGGGCGGCGAGTTGTTCGGGGTCGAGCCGGGGGGACAGCGGCGCCGGGCGGGGCGGGGCGGGTTTGGCGACGAAGATCGTGCCTGCCGTGCTGACCCGGACGTCCTCGACCAAAGCCAGGGCGACCTGACGGCCGCCGATCAGTTCGAGATAAACATCGGCGAGGATTTCGCTGTCGAGCAATGCGCCGTGGAGCGTGCGGCGAGAATTGTCGATGCCATAGTGCCGGCAGAGCGCGTCGAGGCTGACGCGGGCGCCGGGATGTTTTTCGCGCGCCAGCGTAACCGTGTCGATGACGACATTGGTCATCGTCGGCCGCTTGGCCTTTTCGAGCTCGAAGCCGAGGAAGCTCATATCGAAGGGCGCATTGTGCGCGATCAAGGTCGCGTCGCCGAAGAAGGCGAGCATTTCGTCGGCGATCTCGGCGAAGCGCGGCTTGTCGCGCAGGAACTCGTCGCTGAGACCGTGGACGCGAAAGGCGTCCTCGGTCATGGCCCGCTCGGGGTTCAGATATTTGTGGAAGTGCCGGCCGGTGGGGATGTGGTTGATGAGTTCGACGCAGCCGATCTCGACCACCCGATCCCCGGTGAAGGGACTAAGGCCGGTGGTCTCGGTGTCGAAGACGATCTCGCGGCTCATGCGATTCCGGACGGGTTGGTGGTCAGCACGTCGACCAGGGCTTTGACGGCCGCCTTGGTCTCATCGAGCGAATGCTCGGTGTAGATCAGATAGTCGGCGCGCTTCCGCTTTTCATCCTGCGGCAGCTGCCGGGCAAGGATGGCGTCCAGTTTTTCCACGGTCATCCCCGGTCGGGCCAAAGCGCGGGCGCGATAGGTTTGCTCCTCGGCCATGGTCACCGCGACGCGGTCGAGCCCATAGTCGAACCCGCCCTCGAACAGCAGTGGGATATCCACAACGGCCAGGGCCGCGCCTGTGGATTGGGCATCGGCGAGGAATTTGCCGATGCGGTTGCGGACCAGCGGATGGATGGCGGATTCCAGGGCTTTCAGCTTTTCGGAGTTCCCGAGGACGCGCTGGCCGAGCGCCTGCCGGTCGATGACGCCGTCCCTGGTAACTCCGGGGAAAAGCGCTTCGACCACCGGCACCGCCTCGCCGCGATAGAGCTCATGCACCGCGCCGTCGGAGGAGAATGTCGGGACGCCCAGATCGGCGAAAGCTTTGAGGACGGTGGATTTGCCGGTGGCGATAGAGCCGGTGAGACCAATCTTCCACATTAGAGCGTGGCCTCGATGAGGGTGCGGAGTTCGAGGGTCACCTCAGGCCGGACGCCGAACCAGGCTTCAAATCCGGGGACGGCCTGATGCAGCAGCATGCCTAGGCCATCGACAGTTTTGAGGCCGGCGGCGCGCGCTTCGGCAAGCAGCGGGGTTTCGAGCGGGACATAGACGATGTCGGTGACGATCGCGGATCTGGGGAGCAGCGCGAGGTCGATATCCTCAAAGCGCGACCCATGCATGCCGATCGAGGAGCAATTGACGACAAGCCCTGCTCCGGTCGCGACCCTCGCGAAATCGCCGAGGCCACCGGCGCGGATCGGGCCTTCGAGATCGATCGCCAGATCTTCGGCTTTTTGGACAGTGCGGTTGAGGAGATGGATTGACGGGATGTTGCGCGATTTGAGCGCGACGAGAATTGCGCGAGCCGAGCCGCCTGCGCCGATGACGATGGCTTCGGTGAGCCCGCGATCCCAGCCCGGGGCATTCTGGTCGAGATTGCCGAGGAACCCCAAATAGTCGGTGTTGAAGGCGAAGATGCCGCCATCGCGGTGGACGAGTGTGTTGGCGGCGCCGATGGTTTCGGCGAGTGGATCGCGATCGTCGGCGAAAGCGAAGGCAGCTTCCTTGTGCGGGATGGTGACATTGCCGCCGACGAATTCGCCTGCCGCGACGCGATTGAGGAAGGCGGCCAGATCGGCGGGCGCCACGTCGATGGCTTCATAGCTGCCGTCGATGCCATGCTGCTTGATCCAGTGGCCGTGGATCAAGGGGGAGCGGGAATGGGCGATGGGGTGGCCGATGACGAAGGCGCGTTTCACGTGAATCCCTTTTCCCCAGACGGGCGAGGCGATCGGATTTGTCTCGACTCGACTCGCAGTTTCGAGTCCACCGCACAATCCCTGGAGCGGAGGAAAGTGGTGCGACGCGCTGCCGGTCGGCTTAGCGGCATATCCACAGAGTCATTGAACAGGAGCGGCTGGGGTGTGCGAAACCGGCTCACGGCGGCGGCCAAAACGGGTTGCTCCCACTGAGGCCGATCCGCGTCCCCAGCTCGTTCAAGCCGAGGGTTAACGAAAGGTTAATGCCGGAATCGGGGATAACATGATTCCAGACGATGCCGGTTTTCCCCGGATCGTCCACAGGCGCCACGCCGCTGCCGAAATGGTTAACGAACCGTTAACGCCGCAGAGTCCGGACTTATTCTTCACCACCAACAGCGGGTCATCCCCAGGCTGCGGATGCGACTCTTCGCGCGGGTGCCCGATGGCGTGGCGGCTGGTGGGCTGGGATGAATTCCTGCAAAACACCGCCATGATAATGATGATAAAGAATCTAGACTCTTCTCTTTGGCCCCGACTGTGAGCCCGGTGACCAAACCTTTGCTGGCGACGGTGAAGGGGCGGCGCCAAGACCGGCCGCCGCTCTGGATCATGCGGCAGGCGGGGCGGTATCTGCCGGAATATCGTGCCATCAGGGAAAAGGTCGGGAGCTTTCTCGAACTTTGCTATTCGCCCGATCTGGCGGTGGAAGTCACGCTGCAGCCTCTGAGACGGTTCGATCTCGATGCGGCAATCCTGTTTTCGGACATTCTGGTGATCCCGGATGCCCTGGGGCAGAAGGTCAGCTTTGGGATGGGGGAAGGTCCTCGGCTCGAGCCGATCAATCCCGAAGGGCTGGGGAAGTTGAAGGTCGAGGGCTTTCTCGATCATCTTGCTCCGGTGTTCGAGACGCTGCGGCGGATCAAGGCGGCGCTGGCGCCCGACAAGACGCTGATCGGGTTCTGCGGATCACCTTGGACGGTTGCGACGTACATGATCGCGGGACGGGGGTCGCCGGACCAGGCGGCTGCCCGTGTCTTCGCGTTGACCCAGCCGGAGGCGTTCAAGGCGCTGATAGATATTCTGGTCGGGGCCTCGATTGAATATCTGGTGGCGCAGTTCCGGGCCGGCGCCGATGTGGTGCAATTGTTCGAGAGCTGGGCGCTTAATCTCGATGAGGTGCAGTTTGCCGCCTATGTGATCGAGCCCAACCGCCGGATCGTCGCCGGGGTGCGGGCGCAGATCCCGGATGCGCCGATCATCGGCTTTCCGCGCGGGGCGGCGGCGCTGGTTCCGGCCTATGCCGCGCAGACGGGCGTCAGCGCGCTCGGACTGGATTACATGATGCCCATCGAGTTTGCCCAAGCTGCCCTGCCCCCAAATCTTGCCGTTCAGGGTAATCTCGATCCGCTGCGGCTCGTTGCAGGTGGTGAGCAAATGGAGGCCCGGATCGAGGCGATCATCGCCGGCTTTGCAGGGCGGCCGCACATCTTCAATCTGGGGCATGGGATTGTGCCGGAGACGCCGATCGCCCATGTCGAGCGTCTGGTGGAAGTGGTCAAGCGGGGACGCTGAGCGATGTGGTGGTACGATTGGGTCAAGGCGCTGCATGTGATCAGCGTGATCGCCTGGATGGCGGGCATGATGTATCTGCCGCGGTTGTTCGTTTATCACGCCGATGCGGCGGTGGGCTCGGACAAGTCCGAGACCTTCAAGCTGATGGAGCGGCGTCTCTATCGGGGCATCGTCACGCCGGCGATGGGCGCGACCTGGGTGTTCGGGCTGATCATGGTGCTGGTCGGCCAGCTGATCGATTGGGGCTCGATCTGGCCCTGGGTGAAGGCAGCGATGGTGCTGGTGCTATCAGGGATGCACGGGTTTTACGGGCGGCTTCTGCGCGACTTCGCCAATGATCAGAACAAGCGGCCGGCGAAGTTCTTCCGCCAGATCAACGAGATTCCCTTCGTGATTGCGATCGTCATCGTCATCATGGTGATCGTGAAGCCGTTCTGAGCGGCTGGCCCTGCGTTTCACGTGAATCCTTTACAGCGGCAATCGAACGCGAAATGCCGCTCTTGAACATCACGGCGCTTCACGCTATCTCATCCCCACCGCACCACCAAAGCGAACGCCGCCCGGCGCAATCGCGGTGCACCCCTCCCCCAAATTTCGTTTCTCCCAGGGTTATCCGCCTCATGGAAAATATGAAGCTCAGCGAGCTTAAGGCCAAGTCTCCGGCCGATCTCCTCACCTTTGCTGAGGAGGTTGAAGTCGAGAATGCCTCGACCATGCGCAAGCAGGAGCTGATGTTCGCCATCCTCAAGGAACTGGCGGCGCGCGAGGTCGAGATCACCGGCGAAGGTGTGGTCGAGGTCCTGCCCGATGGGTTTGGCTTCCTCCGCTCACCCGACGCAAATTATTTGCCGGGTCCCGACGATATCTATGTTTCGCCCAGCCAGATCCGGCGGTTTTCGCTAAGGACCGGCGACACGGTCGAGGGCGAAATCCGCTCTCCCAAGGAAGGCGAGCGTTATTTCGCGCTACTGAAAGTGGCGACGATCAATTTCGAAGACCCCGAGGCGGTGCGCCACAAGGTCAATTTCGACAATCTCACTCCGCTCTATCCCGATGAACGGCTGCGCCTCGAGCTGCCCGATCCGACCAACAAGGACAAGTCGGCGCGTGTCATGGATCTCGTGGCGCCGATCGGCAAAGGCCAGCGTGCGATTATCGTTGCGCCGCCGCGCACCGGCAAAACCGTGCTGCTGCAGAATATTGCGCAGTCGGTCGCGACCAATCACCCCGAATGCTACCTCATCGTGCTGCTCATCGATGAGCGTCCCGAGGAAGTGACCGACATGCAGCGCTCGGTGCGCGGAGAGGTCATTTCTTCGACGTTCGACGAGCCGGCCAGCCGTCACGTGCAGGTCGCTGAAATGGTGATCGAGAAGGCCAAGCGCCTCGTTGAGCACAAGCGCGATGTGGTGATTCTGCTCGATTCCATCACCCGCCTCGGCCGCGCCTATAATACGGTCGTGCCATCATCGGGCAAGGTGCTGACTGGTGGCGTCGATGCCAACGCCCTGCAGCGCCCGAAGCGCTTCTTCGGCGCCGCCCGAAACATCGAGGATGGCGGCTCGCTGACCATCATCGCGACCGCGCTGATCGACACCGGTTCGCGCATGGACGAAGTCATCTTCGAGGAATTCAAGGGCACCGGTAACAGCGAAATCGTGCTCGACCGCAAGGTCAGCGACAAGCGCATCTTCCCCGCGATGGACGTCACGAAGTCCGGCACCCGCAAGGAAGAACTGCTGGTCGAGGGCGACATCCTCAGGAAGATGTATGTGCTCCGCCGCATCCTCAACCCGATGGGCACGGTCGATGCGATGGAATTCCTCATGGACAAGCTGCGGCAGACCAAGACGAATTCGGACTTCTTCGATTCGATGAATACTTAGAACGGTTTAGGGTGAGCGCGGCGCTTCCAGTCGTGTCCTTCTCCCGTTTACGGGGGAAGGTGGCGCCGAAGGCGACGGAAGGGGGTGGCCCCGACCACCGCGTCCAGTCCCGCCCCCTCCACCAGCTTCGCTGGTCCCCCTCCCCCGCGACTTCGTCGCAGGAGAGGACCCCGACTGCGGCCTCCGCGCCGTGACCAACACCGACACCATTGTAGCGCTGTCGTCCGGCGCCCTGCCTTCCGGTGTCGCGATCATCCGGCTTTCGGGTCCGCTGACGAGGACTGTTCTGGAACGGCTCTCTAGTGGATTGCCCGAACCGCGACGGCTGACGCTGCGGTCGCTCACAATTGATGGCAGCGTCGTCGACACCGGTCTTGTGGCCTGGATGCCTACGCCCAATTCTTTCACCGGCGAAGACAGTGCAGAACTGCAGGTGCATGGGTCGCCGGCGGTGGTGCGGGCGCTGCTGCGTGGCATTGCCGCCATGCCGGGTGTGCGGCTCGCCGAGGCCGGGGAGTTCACCCGCCGGGCGTTTCTCAATGGCAAGCTCGATCTCACTGAAGTCGAAGGGCTGGGCGATTTGATTGCGGCCGAAACCGAGACTCAGCGGCAGCAGGCGGTGGCGCGGCTCGGCGGCGGGATTGCTGGCAAGATCGCCGCGTGGCGAGAGACATTGCTCGATGCGCGGGCGGAGGTGGAGGCGCGTCTCGATTTCTCGGACGAAGGCGATGTGTCGGCCGAGTTGCCGGCGAGCATTATCACGTCGGCAGAATCGCTCTCCAGCGCCCTGAGGGAAGCAATCGAAAGCGTTGGCCGTGGACGGATTGTTCGCGAGGGGTTGCGTGTCGCACTGGCGGGTCCGCCCAATGCTGGGAAATCCTCGCTGCTCAACGCGCTGGCAAAGTCGGATCTGGCGATCGTCAGTGACGAGGCCGGGACGACGCGGGATGTGCGCGAGGTGGCGCTCGACCTTGGCGGGCGTCTGGTCATTCTGGTCGATATGGCGGGTTTGCGGGCAACTGAGAGCAGGGCGGAGGCCGAAGGGGTTCGGCGCGCCAATGTTGAGATCGAACGGGCGGATCTGGTGCTGTGGCTGATCGCGCCGGATGTTGACCCAATTGAGCCTCCGCAGACTGCGCCCCTTTGGACGGTGGGAACGAAGGCGGATATCCGTGCCGTCCCGGCGCAATATGCGTTGTCGGTGAACGACGGGGTCGGCGTGGCGGAATTGCTGGCGGCCCTTGGTGCGTTCGCGGAGGCGGCGGCTGGCGGCGGAGCTCCAGCACTTCTGAGCCGCGAACGCGATCTGGTTGCACTTCTGGCGGCGCAAGCCGCGCTCGACAGCTTTCTGTCCGAAGGGGCGACAGATGAGATTGCGGCGGAGCATCTGCGGCAGGCGAGCCTGGCGCTGGAGCGGTTGTTGGGTCGGATCGATACCGAGCAGGTCTTGGACCGGTTGTTCGCGGCGTTCTGCATCGGCAAGTGACTCACGCGAAGCATTGAGCTACACGGCTGCGCCATGAGCGATTTCGGTGTGATCATTGTAGGCGGCGGGCATGCCGGGTCCGAGGCTGCGGCCGCCGCGGCGCGGCTCGGTGTGCCGACGGCACTGATCACCCACAAATTTGCGACCATTGGCGAGATGAGCTGCAATCCGGCGATTGGCGGATTGGGCAAGGGCCATCTGGTGCGCGAGATCGATGCGCTGGACGGCTTGATGGGCCGGGTGGCTGATCAGGCGGGCATACAGTTCCGGGTGTTGAATCGCCGGAAGGGTCCGGCAGTGCGGGGGCCTCGTGCCCAGGCCGACCGGAAGCTCTATCGGCAGGCAATGCAGGCGGCGCTGAGCGCGCAGTCGAATCTGACTATCATCGAAGGCGAGGTCGACGACCTCCTGGTGACCGATGGCAACATAACAGGAGTCATCCTGCTCGATGGACGCCGGTTTTCGACATCGTCGGTGGTCTTGACGACTGGAACATTCCTGCGTGGCCTGATTCATCGCGGCGAGGAGACCATTCCGGCAGGCCGCCTGGGTGAAAACCCGGTGCTGGGGCTTTCTATTCGGCTCGAGGCTCTCGGATTGCGGCTTGGCCGGTTGAAGACGGGCACCCCTGCCCGGCTCGACGGCACCTCCATCGACTTCTCGGTACTCGAGGAGCAGCCGGGGGATGATCCGCCGGAGGCGTTCTCGTCGCTGACAGAAGCAATTACGACGCGGCAGATTTCTTGTCACATCACGCGGACGACCGCCGAGACCCATAGGATCATCGCCGACAATATCCACCGGTCGGCCATGTATTCCGGGCGAATCCAGAGCCGCGGACCGCGCTATTGCCCCTCGATCGAGGACAAGATTGTTCGCTTCGCTGATCGCGACAGTCACCAGATTTTCCTCGAACCCGAGGGCCTCGACGATCCGACAATCTATCCGAACGGACTCTCCACCTCCCTGCCCGCCGAGGTGCAGGAAGCGTTCCTTAGGACTATGCCAGGTCTTGAGAACGTCCGGATCATCCGGCCGGGCTATGCGATCGAGTACGATTATGTCGATCCACGCGAACTTAACGCGACACTGGGGCTGAAGCGGCTACCGGGGCTGTTTCTGGCAGGACAGATCAACGGGACCACGGGCTACGAGGAAGCGGCGGCCCAAGGGCTGCTGGCCGGTGCCAATGCGGGGCTGAAAGCCAGGGGTGCCCAGCAGATCGTGCTGTCGCGGACTGAATCCTATCTTGGAGTCATGGTCGACGATCTAGTGACACGCGGTGTCGCCGAGCCGTACCGGATGTTTACGTCGCGCGCTGAGTTCAGACTGCATTTGCGCAGCGATAATGCCGACCAGAGGCTGACGAGGCTCGGGATTGAGACCGGCCTGGTTGGCGCGACTCGTCAAGCGGCGTTCCAATCCAAGGTCAAGGCACTTGACGTGGGGCGCAACCTCCTTAATTCGCTTGTCTCAACGCCCAATGAAGCGCGGAAGGTCGGCATTGCCGTCAATGCCGACGGACATCGGAGAACAGCGTTCGACCTCTTAGCCTATCCGGATGTCGAGCTCGCAGATGTCACACGGCTCTGGCCCGAGATTGCAAGCATTGGAACGCCGATTCTGGAGCAGCTCTCCATAGATGCCCAGTATGCAGTCTACTTAGACAGGCAGAAGGCGGACGTTGCAGCGCTGCGCCGTGACGAAGCCATCGCGATCCCCGACTGGGTCGAATATAACGTGATTCCTGGGCTTTCATCTGAGCTGCGGCAGAAGCTTTCGGCGCAAAAGCCGGCGACCTTAGCGCAGGCGCAGGCCATCGAAGGAATGACGCCTGCGGCTGCGACATTGCTGCTCGCCATCATCCGGCGCGGCGCATTGCGCAAAGCCGGATGAGCGTGCAGGCGGATCTTGAGCAGTTTGCAGCGCTGCTTAGGAAGTGGAACACGGTCCAGAATCTTGTTTCACGTGAAACTATTGGTGACCTTTGGCCACGCCATATCGCGGACAGCCTCCAGCTCTCCAAATATTTGCGCGACACAGACGATGTCTTTCTCGATGTCGGAAGCGGTGGTGGGTTCCCAGCAATTCCGCTAGCGATTGCGTCGCGCGGACTGGATCGGCGATTCACTCTGATAGAGCCGATTGCGAAGAAGGCGGCCTTCCTTCGCACGGCGGCGAGAGAGCTGGGCTTGCCGGTAAAAGTCGAAGCGGTGCGGATCGAGCAGTTTGATTCACGTGAAACATTCGACGTCATCACCTCGCGCGCCCTAGCGTCGCTGAACTACCTACTGCAGGTCAGTTTAGGCCGCCTCGCCGAATCAGGGCATCTCTTGCTGCATAAAGGGCGGAATTATCGCCAGGAAGTCGAAGTGGCCGCTGCCCTATTCGACTTCGATATGCTAGTTCATCAGAGCGAGTCCGATCCCGAGGGTGTCATCCTCGAAATCACAAACTTGCTAGCAAAATCAGCCGCTTAGCGGCAGGAGACGGGCGTGGCGCCACGCATCATCACACTGGCCAATCAAAAGGGCGGCGTCGGCAAGACCACGACGGCCATCAATCTGGCGACGGCCCTCGCGGCAATCGGCGAACGGGTCCTGATCGTGGATCTCGATCCGCAGGGCAATGCGTCAACCGGGTTGGGGATCGACCGCCGCGACCGTGACGTTTCGTCTTATGATCTGATGGTCGGCGAAGCGACGGTGGCGCAGGCGTCGATTATGACGGGCGTGCCGCGTGTCGCCATCGTGCCATCTACACTTGATCTGCTCGGCGTCGAGCAGACGATTTCGCAGCAGCCCGACCGCGCATTCAAATTGCGCAATGCGTTCAAGGCGTTGGGCGAGCTGGCGATCGAAGAGCAGCCGATCAGCTATGTGATCATCGACTGTCCGCCCTCGCTCAATTTGTTGACGGTCAACGCGCTGGTCGCGGCAGATGCGGTGCTGGTGCCGATGCAATGCGAGTTCTTCGCGCTCGAAGGATTAAGCCAACTGCTTCAAACTATTGAACAAATCCGCACGACACTTAACCCGCGCCTCAAGATCCAGGGCGTGGTCATGACGATGTTCGATCGCCGCAATTCGCTCAGCGAGCAGGTGCTGAACGACGTGCGTGGGACGATGGGCAATCTGGTCTATGACACGGTGATCCCGCGCAATGTCAGGCTGAGCGAGGCGCCGTCCTACGGCAAGCCGGCGCTCCTCTATGATTTGAAATGCGCCGGCAGCCAGGCCTATCTACGGCTCGCCACGGAAGTCATCCGCCGCGAGCGGCAATTGAACGCGGCATGAGGCAGCGATGATCGACAAACCCAATAGACTCGGACGCGGGCTCGCAGCGCTGATCGGCGATATGGCGCCGATCGATGCGCCACGGATCGCCGAGAGTTCGGGCCAGAAACGGCTGCCGCTGGATTTCATCATCGCCAACCGGGCGAACCCACGCCGCGACTTCGACTCCGACCAACTCGACGAGCTGACGAACTCGATCCGCGAGAAGGGGGTGATGCAGCCTTTGCTGGTGCGGCCCAGCGAAGACCCCAACATTTTCGAGATCATCGCTGGCGAGCGTCGTTGGCGCGCGGCGCAGCGCGCCGGTCTCCATGACGTGCCGGTTGTCATCCGCGAAGTCGACGACAAGGAAGCGCTTGAGCTTGCGATCATCGAGAATGTGCAGCGTGTCGACCTCAATCCGCTCGAAGAAGCGCAGGGCTACGAGCAGCTGATCGAGCAGTTTTCCTATACGCAGCAAGACCTTGCGCAGGTTATCGGCAAATCGCGATCGCATGTTGCCAACACGCTCCGGCTGCTCAAGCTGCCGCGCGATATTCGCGATATGGTGAGCCGGGGCGAATTGACGGCTGGTCATGCACGTACGTTGATCACCGCCGATGATCCAGCGGCCCTGGCCAAGCACATCGTCGATGGTGGGCTATCAGTGCGCGAGGCGGAAGCGCTGAGCCAGAAGGGGCTGACGCCGAAGGCGGCGCCCGAGACCAAGATGGCGCGGGACGCCGATACGGTGGCGCTCGAAAAGCGATTGTCGGATGCGCTCGGGATGAGCGTTGCGATCGATCACAAGGAGAAGGGTGGTCGGGTCGAGATCCGCTATCGCTCGCTCGAGCAACTCGATCTGGTGATTACCAAGCTGCAGGGCTAGGCGCAGCCTGCCGCGCATTCCCGCACGCGTGGTATCCAATGCCATAAGCTAGTGACCGAACGACCCTGGATCCCCGCCTCCGCGGGGATGACATCGTGGGTGTTTAATGTTGCGCGGCAACCTGCGCCAACGCAAGGAAGACACGGCGCGTGACCGTCTCGGCTCGGCCGTAGTTTTTCCGGCTGTCGCCGGTGGCCTGGTGGAGCCGATCGGCGGCCATGGCGAGCGAGGTGTCGGACCATAGCCGCAATTGCTGCTCCAGCGAGGATTTGCGCGAGAAATGCGGTTTGGGGCGTGCGCCTTCGAGCACGTCGCGGGCATTCGTGCCGCCATCGACGATTGTGCGCCAACGCCGGAGCTGGGCGAAATGGATCGCCACCGACGCCAGCAATTGCTGCGGATTGACCGAGGCAGCGAGCGCCCGGCCGAGCGCGGCGTCGAGTTTGTCAGCATGCCCGGTGCCAATGGCATCTGCGACCTCGTCGAGAACGAGGGCCGCATTGTCGGCACACAGGGTCAGGACATCGTCGCGGGTTAGAATCTTGCTCTGGTCGGCGAACAGCACGAGCTTTTCGAGTTCGCGGCGGGTGATCTCACGGTCATTGCCGAGCTGGTCGCGCAGGGTGGCGGCTACATCTGCATCGGCGCGGATGCCGGCTTTGGCGAAGGTCTCACCGATCAGCTTGAGGATCGTTTCGTCGCTGTCAGCGTAGCAGGGCAAGGCGCGGCCGGCCTTTGCGGTCTCGACCAGCGCGCGCAGGGCATCGCGGGGCGCGAGATTGCCCGCCTCTAGAACGACGATCGCGCCGGACGGGTCTTCCGCCAGATCGCTTAATGGGACGGTCAGCGATTTGCCGGCGTTGCGGACGCGCACGATGCGCTTCTCGCCGAACAAGGACGACGTTCTAGCCTCGACCAGAAGGCGGCCGGGATCGCCATCGAGTTCGCCGCCGTCGAGCGTCGTGAGCCCCATGCCGTCGGCATCGCCGCCCGCATAATACCGGGTGAGCCGGTGGGCGGTCTCGCGGACGAGGCCGGTGTCGGGGCCGTAGACAAGGATGATGCCGGCATCGAGGTCAGGGCGCTTGATGAAGCGCTCGACCTCATGCGCCTTGAGCGCGGTCACTTGCTGAGGGCTGCCAGGATTTCGAGGCGCAGCGTATCAGCGACGAGATGGGCGGCCTGCAGGCTGACCGTCTCATCGGTCTGCTGGTTGGCGAGGCTCTGGGCGCTGGTGGTGTAATCGGCGCTGGCGGTGCGGGTCACGGAAAGCAAGCTCGCACCGTCGCTATCGGTGACTGTGACGGTGGCGGTGACCACCATTTGGTTGTGGTCGCCGGGACGGGTGACGATGTTGTTGGTCAGGGCGCGGGCGGCCGCGGATGCGGAGACGCGGACGAGGGGGGCGTCTTCGCCGCCTTTGCGGAAGCGCAGCGACAGATCGTTGTAGATCGTCTGCTCGAGGCGGCTGTTCGGAGACGCGAAACGGACTTCGACGGTTTCGGCGCTGAGGCCGCCCTGACCATAGATCGGCGTCAGGCCGGTACATGCTGCCAGCGCAAGCGGCGCGGACAGAACAATGCTCCAGGCAGCGATCCGCAGACCCCGGCTAAACGACCACATTCACGATCCTGTCCGGCACAATGACGATCTTTTTGGGCGGCTTTCCGTCCAGCATGCGGGCAACCGCTTCGAGAGACAAGGCCTCTTTCTCGACCAGCGCGTTCGGCGAGCCTTTGGGAACGGTGATCTCGCCCCGGCGCTTGCCGTTGACCTGAACGGGAATGACGACAGTGTCGTCCACCAGCAGCGCCTGATCGACGGCCGGCCAGCCGGCGTCAGCAACCATGCCGGACTTGCCGAGCGCAGCCCAGCAGGTTTCGGCGAGGTGGGGCATCATCGGCGCGATCAACTGGACCAGCTTTGCCACGCCTTCGCTCAGGATTGCGGCGCCGTTGGCCGAGGGTGCCGCTTCCAATGAGGCGGCGAATTTGGCGAGGCCATTGCTGAGCTCATAGATCTGGGCGACGGCGCTGTTGAAGCGCAGGCCCTCAATGTTCTCGCCCACGGCGTGGACGCCGCGGTGAATGAGTTTGCTGATTGCGTCGATCTCGGCAGCTGGCGTCGCGCCGGACGGCGACATCGCGGCGATCTCGATCGATTCGTGCAGTAGCTTCCAGATGCGCTGCTGGAAACGGGAGGCGCCTTCAATGCCGGCTTCGGTCCACTGCACGTCGCGCTCCGGCGGCGAATCCGACAGCATGAACCAGCGGGCGGTGTCGGCGCCAAAGGTACGAACGATTTCGTCGGGGTCGACGACGTTCCTCTTGGACTTGCTCATCTTTTCGATGGAGCCGATCTCGACCGGCTCCCCCGTTTTGAGCATGGAGGCCCGCCGCTCGCCGTCGACCGTCTCGATCTGGATGTCGACTGGAGCGACCCACTCGCCGTTCTGGCCCGAGCCGAGCCGATAGGTCTCGTGCACGACCATGCCCTGGGTGAACAGACCATTGAAGGGCTCGTCGATGCTAAGGTGGCCGGTCTTGTGCATGGCGCGCGCGAAGAAGCGGCTGTAGAGCAGATGCAAGATAGCGTGTTCTATGCCGCCGATATATTGATCGACGGCCAGCCAGGAATTGGCCACGCCGGGGATTGTTGGGGTTTGCGCGTTGGGTGCAGTAAAGCGTGCAAAATACCAGGACGAGTCGACGAAGGTGTCCATGGTGTCGGTTTCACGGCGCGCCGGCTTGCCGCAGACCGGGCAATTGACGTGCTTCCAGGTCGGGTGATGGTCGAGCGGGTTGCCTTCGCGGTCGAAGGTCACGTCTTCCGGCAGGACCACCGGCAACTGGTCGTCAGGCACCGGTACGGCGCCATGCTCGTCGCAATGAATCACCGGGATCGGGCAGCCCCAATAGCGCTGGCGCGAGATGCCCCAGTCGCGGAGGCGATAATTGGTTTGGACCACGCCCTGCGGGCGGTTCTCGACACTGCGCGCGGCGAAATGGTCAGCGATCGCTTTCTTGGCAGCGTCAATGGCGAGGCCGTCGAGGAATTCGGAGTGATAGGCCGTGCCGGGACCGGTGTAGGCTTCGGTGCCGACGACGAAGCTTGCCGCGTCGGCGCCGGTCGGAAGTATCACCGGGATGACGTTGAGGTCGTATCTACGGGCGAAGTCGAGGTCGCGCTGGTCATGCGCCGGGCAACCGAAGATAGCGCCGGTGCCGTAATCCATCAGCACGAAATTGGCGACGTAGACGGGCAGGGTCTCGCCCGGCTTGACCGGATGCTGGACGCGGAGGCCGGTGAAAACGCCAGACTTCTCCGCCTTTTCGATGGCCTCGGTCGCTGTGCCCTGGCGGTGCACCTCCTCGACGAAGGCCTGGAGCGCGGGATCCTTGGCTGCGAGCTCAGCGGTCAAGGGATGGTCGGCGGAAAGCGCGATGAAGCTTGCGCCGAAAATGGTGTCGGGGCGCGTGGTGAAGACTTCGATCGTCGTCGCGACGGTCTTGGCATCAGGGACAATCTCGAACAGCAGATGCAGGCCTTCGGATTTGCCGATCCAGTTGCGCTGCATGGTGCGCACCTTCTCGGGCCAGCCTTCGAGGCCGTCGAGCGCGGAGAGCAGGTCTTCCGAGTAGTCCGAGATCTTGAAGAACCACTGGGTCAGCTCGCGCTGTTCAACCAAGGCGCCGGAGCGCCAGCCGCGGCCGTCGATCACCTGCTCATTGGCGAGCACGGTTTCGTCGACTGGGTCCCAATTGACCTTGGACTTCTTGCGCGTCACCAGCCCGGCCTTCAGCATGTCGGTGAACAGCTTTTGCTGCTGGGCGTAATATTCGACGTCGCAGGTGGCGAATTCACGGGTCCAGTCGAAGCTCAGACCCATGGTCTTGAGCTGTTTCCGCATTGCGTCGATGTTGGCGTAGGTCCAAGTCTTGGGATGGCTGCCGGTCTGTTTGGCGGCATTCTCGGCCGGTAGACCGAAGGCGTCCCAGCCCATCGGGTGAAGGACGTTGAAGCCCTTGGCGCGCTTGTAGCGGGCCAAGACGTCGCCCATCGCATAGTTCCGAACATGGCCCATATGGATGCGGCCCGACGGATAGGGGAACATCTCGAGCACGTAGTATTTTTCGCGCGGGTCGGCGGAATCCACCACGAAGGACTGCGCATCGTCCCAGGCCATCTGCCAGCGCGGCTCCTCGACTCGCGGATTGTAGCGCTCGATCGTCTTCACTTGCGGCACGTCCTTATCGCGGCAATCAGTTGCTTTGCCGGGCTTTTATGAGTAGCGGACCATCATCAGAAAAGGCGAATCCGGTCAACAGCAAGGCGATGGACAGCGCAGCCGAACGGCTCACCCTCATTCGAGATCGCATCGAGACGGCACGGCGCCGTTTCGGGGCGCCGCCTGACGCTGTCGAACTGGTGGCAGTGTCGAAGACGTTCTTGGCCGATGAGGTGCGCCCCTTCCTTGATGTGGGGCAGCGTGTGTTCGGCGAGAACAGGGTGCAGGAGGCGGAGGGCAAATGGCCCAAACTCCGGGCATCCTATGATGACATAGAATTGCATTTGATCGGGCCGCTGCAGTCCAACAAGGCCCGCGAGGCGGTCGAGTTGTTCGATGTCATCGAGACGATCGACCGGGAGAGGATCGCAGCGGCCTTGAAGGCCGAGATGGAGCGGGCGAACAAACGGCCTCGGCTGTTGGTTCAGGTCAATATTGGGCTGGAGCCGCAGAAGGCCGGAATTGCGCCGGACGAGGCGGTGGCTTTCGTTAAGCGCTGCCGTGAGGTGCATGGGCTCGCAATCGATGGGCTGATGGGAATTCCGCCAGAGGGGGTTCCCGCCGGCCCGTACTTCGCGCATCTGGCGACCCTGGCGCGGGCCGCCGCAGTAACGGACCTGTCGATGGGGATGAGCGCCGATTTCGAGACGGCGATCGCAATGGGCGCGACGCATGTACGGGTCGGTTCGGCGCTGTTCGGCAAGCGCGGCTGAGCCAGCAACTTTCGCTTGTCCGACCACGTTCCTTCAGCCGTCACCACTTTGTGACTGGCTGGTGTTCGCGTGCCGGCTTAACTCACGTTCAGTACATATCGGGAGCTTTTGATGATCCGACGCCGCATTTTTCTGATTGATGATGATGCGGATCTGCGGAAGACGCTGATGGATCAGCTCATGCATTATCGTGAGTTCGAGCTGATTGATGCGGGGACCGCGAATGACGCCATCCGCAAGGTTCGCGACACGCAGGTGGACCTGATGCTGCTAGATGTCGGGCTGCCAGACATGGATGGGCGCGAGGCGGTGAAGGTGCTGCGCCGCGACGGCTTCAAAAGCCCGATCATCATGCTGACGGGCCACGATACCGACGCCGATGAAATCCTCGGGCTCGAATCCGGCGCCAATGACTATGTGACCAAGCCGTTCCGCTTCTCGGTGCTGTTGGCGCGTATCCGCGCCGCGCTGCGCCAACACGACCAGAGCGAGGATGTGGTGTTCACCATCGGGCCGTATAGTTTCCAGCCGGCGGCGAAACTGCTCGAAGCGACCGATGGTGCTAAGGTGCGGCTGACCGACAAAGAGACGTCGATTCTCAAATATCTCTATCGCCAGGGCCCCAAGACCATCACTCGCGATGTGCTGCTCAAGGAGGTGTGGGGGTACAACAACCGGGTGACGACGCACACGCTCGAAACCCACATCTACCGGCTGCGCCAGAAGATCGAGCGCGACCCCTCAAACGCGCGGCTGCTGGTCACCGAAGAAGGTGGATACCGGCTGGTGCCCTAGGGTTTTCACCGTTTCTGCTGACCAAATCGGTGAAAACCGTTCTCGCAATAGTTCGCGCATGCTCTATATCAGGCTTGGCCGTGGCGGCGGCCTGAGCGTTATTGATATGGGGCCGAATGCAGCTCGACGACGCGACCACTATTCTGGGGCGCGCGGATTTTTTCACAATCTGCGATGCCGAGCAGCGTCGTCTCCTCGCCTTCGCGAGCGAGCGTAAGAAGTATCGTGCCGGCGCGATCCTCTATGAGGCGGGTGAAATCCCCGAAGGCGCGCATGTACTGGTGACGGGGACGATCGCGACCTATCAGCAGGGCGACGATGCCAACCCCTACGTGATCTCGACGCAGGGTGCCTTGCTCGGCGCGATGTCCTTAGTTGTCGGCAAGCCTCGGCCGGTGACGGTCAAGGCGGTAGACAATGTTGAGACGCTTTTCGTGCCCAGGGTAGCGTTTATGAAGTTGGCCAATCAGGCGCCGGATCTGGCGGCGCGTGCGGCGGAGCGTATCCGGGCTGAGCTGCTGGGCTATCTGGGGGCGATCGATCAGGTCCGACCCAAGATGGGCTCGTCGAAAGCCTAGGCGGGCAAGATCGCGTCGACTTCGATCTCGATCAGCCAATCCGGATCGACGAAGCCCGAGACCGCCATCACTGTGGTCACCGGGCGGATGGCGGCGAAGATTTCGGCGTGGGCCTTCGACGCTTCGCCCCACATCGCCATGTCCGTCAATATAACACGAGTCCGCACGACGTGTTCGAAGCCGGCGCCGGCATCGTCAAGTGCCTTGTCGATGATCTCGAAGCAGCGTCTCGCTTGTCCGTAAACGTCGCCCTTGGCCGCTGTTCCACCCGCAACAGCGATAGGGGCAGTGCCGCCAACGGCGATGAAGTTGCCGACACGTACGGCGCGGGAAAAGCCAATGATCGGCTCGAGATAGGAGCCGGAGCTGACGAGCTGGCGGTCAGTCATCTCAGAACCTCACAATGACGGGCACGTGGTCCGAAGGCTTTTCGCCCCAGCCGCGAGCGAGGCCGATGATCTCGGCTTCGGTCGTGTGCGCCGCGATGTCTGCAGTGGACCAGATGTGGTCGAGGCGGCGGCCTCGGTTGGAGGTTTCCCAATTGGCCGCACGGTAGCTCCACCAGGAGGAGAGTTTCTGGCCGTAGGGCAAATGCTTGCGGACCAGATCGGTCCAGCCGTGATTGCCGGTCAGCAATTCGTCCAGCGCCTGCGTTTCGACGGGGGTGTGGCTGACCACTTTGAGCAGCTGCTTGTGGCTCCACACATCGTCCTCATGCGGCGCGATGTTGAAATCGCCGCAGATCAGCTGGCCGGATTTGAACCGGTCCTCGCCGAACCAAAGCTTGAGCTCTTTGAGGAAGTTGAGCTTGTGAGCGAACTTCGGGTTGATCGCCGGATCCGGCTCGTCACCGCCGGCAGGGATATAGATGGAGTGCACGGTAAGAGGCGTGCTGCCGCCCCAGGCGACGCTGGCCGAGACGTGCCGGCAGTCCTCAATTTCGCAGAAGACGCGGCTCGATATGTCGGTCAGCGGGAATTTCGAGACGATGGCGACGCCGTGATAGCCCTTCTGGCCGTGCACCGCATGATGCGGGTAACCCGCCGCAGCGAAGGCTTCACCGGGGAACTGCTCATTCTGGCATTTGATCTCCTGCAGGCACAGGATATCGACCGGGTGTTTTTGCAGGAACTCAAGCACCAGCGGCATGCGCAGGCGAACGGAATTGATGTTCCAGGTGGCAAGACTGACGGGCATGGGGGACTCGACGCGGAAGGCGGCTCATCTTTGCCGCGCGTCCGCTCCAGCCGCAACCGATTCGATCAGGTCGGCTGCTCGATCTGATTGTAGTCGCCGATGTTGAGATAAAAGGTCGATTTGGGCAGATCGACGCCCTTCTCTACATCATAGAGCGAGAAGGTCAGCTCGCTGCCATCGGGGCTGGTCAGCACCCATTGCACGAGGTCCTGCGTGTCCTTGTCGAAGACCAGAGCGACGCGCACCGTGCCGGCTGGTGTCTCATCCTGCAGGGTCAGCTCGAGATAGGTCTCGGACTGGCTGATGGCGACGAGGCCGGCGTTGAGGAGATCGATCTTCTCGTCGAGAAACTGGCGCAGCGGCACCTTGTCTTGAGGGTAGGCGTATTGCGTCTTCTCCTTGCGGTCGATGACGTAAAACCCCTGCCCGATCGATAGAATTTCCTCGCGCGACGGCGGATTGTAGCGGAAGCGAATCTTGCCGGGCCGCTGGAGATAGAAAGTGCCCTCGATGCGGGTCCCCTGCGTATCGATCTGCAGGAAGCGGCCCTGCATGGTCGAGATCTGGGAATTGTGCGCCGAAACCGCGTTGATCAGCGCGATCTCCTCATCACTCAGCTTGCGCGGTTCTTCCTGGCCGAGGGCCGGAAGCGCGGCGGTGAGCGCCAGAAGCGCGAGAACGGAACGTCGAAGCATGGTGTCGTCCTGATGTCGTCTCTTGCCTAACTGCTAGCGGGCAAATGAGGCAAGACGTGGAATGAGCGATACGCGCAGGAGTGCCCAATATGCACACTATGCGCATTGCACAGTGTGTCATCCCCGCGAAAGCCGGGACCCAACTAGGTTCTTGAATTGGGAATAGTTGTGTCCCGGGTCAAGCCCGGGATGGCACTCGGTGGTGGGCCCTATGGCGAGCTTATGCCCACTAGTACGGATCGCTGCCGACGAGGATTTCGCGTTTTCCGGAATGGTTGGCGGCGGAGATGACGCCTTCTTTTTCCATGCGCTCGATCAGCGAGGCGGCTTTGTTGTAGCCGATGGCGAGACGGCGCTGGACGTAGGAGGTGGAGGCCTTCTTGTCCTGCAGCACGATGTTGACGGCCTTGTCGTAGAGCTCGTCGCCCGAACCGCCACCGTCTTCGAGCGCCGATGCCGGATCGAAGTCTTCTTCTTCGTCGGCGGTGATCGATTCGAGGTAGTCGGGGGCGCCCTGCGATTTGAGGTGGCGCACGACGTCTTCGACTTCGGTGTCGGAGACGAAGGGGCCGTGGAGGCGGCGGATGCGGCCGCCACCAGCCATGTAGAGCATGTCGCCATTGCCGAGGAGTTGTTCAGCGCCCTGCTCGCCAAGGATGGTGCGCGAGTCGATCTTGCTGGTCACCTGGAACGATATTCTGGTCGGGAAGTTCGCCTTGATAGTACCGGTGATGACGTCGACGGATGGACGCTGCGTTGCCATGATGACGTGGATGCCGGCGGCACGCGCCATCTGTGCGAGACGCTGCACGGCGCCTTCGATGTCTTTGCCAGCGACCATCATGAGGTCGGCCATCTCGTCGATGATGACGACGATGAAGGGCAGCGGCTGAAGATTGAATTCTTCACTCTCATAGATGGCTTCACCGGTTTCGCGATCGAAGCCGGTCTGCACGGTGCGGGTGATGGTCTCGCCCTTGGCGGCACTTTCGGTGACACGCTGGTTGAAGCCGTCGATATTGCGCACACCGATCTTGCTCATCTTGCGATAGCGGTCTTCCATCTCGCGCACGGCCCACTTCAGGGCGGTCACGGCCTTGGACGGATCGGTAACGACCGGGGTCAGCAGATGCGGGATGCCGTCATAGATCGACAGCTCCAGCATCTTGGGATCGATCATGATGAGGCGGCACTGCTCGGGTGTCATCTGGTAGAGCAGCGACAGAATGAAAGTGTTGATGCCGACCGATTTGCCCGAGCCGGTGGTGCCGGCGATCAGGAGATGCGGCATGCGGGCGAGATCGGCAATGATGGGCTCGCCGCCAATTGTCTTGCCGAGGCAGATGGGGAGCTTGCCCTTCATCTTCTCGAAATCGGTCGAAGCGAGCATTTCGCGCAGATAGACGGTCTCGCGGTTTTCGTTGGGCAGTTCGATGCCGATGGCGTTGCGGCCTGGAACGACCGCGACGCGCGCCGAGATGGCGCTCATCGAACGGGCGATGTCGTCGGCGAGCGAGATGACGCGACTCGATTTGATGCCGGGAGCGGGCTCGAGTTCGAACAGCGTAACGACCGGGCCGGGGCGCACATTGATGATGTCGCCCTTGACGCCGAAATCTTCGAGCACGCCCTCGAGGCGGCGGGCCATGGCTTCGAGGCGTTCTGGCCGGTGCTCGTCGGCGAGGCCGCGATGACGCGCTTCGGAGAGGAGGCTGAGCGCCGGCAGTTCGAAGCCGTTGGGATCTTCGAGCAGCGAGGGCTGGGCCTCGCGTGCGGCACGGGCACCGGGTGCGGGACGCCTTGCCGGGGCCACGACGCGCGGGCGGACGGGCGCGACTGCGACGTCCTCTTCCGATTCTTCGTCGGCATAGTCGTCGTCATAGGCAGCTTCGGGCTGCTGCGGCGCGAAGATGCGGCGCTCGACGGTGAGCTGCGGCTCGTGACGGGGTTCGGCAAGCACCGGCGGGATCACCGGCGTTGCGGCCATGCGTGGCTCGGCGGCGCCGTCGCGCCACAGCGCGGCGTCGGCTTCGCGCTTGGCAGCCGCGTTCTCGCGCGCCTTGACGATAGCGCGGCGGAGTGCGGTCTGGGCGGAGAAGGCGAGATGGACGAGACCGCCGATGGCGACATCCAGAATGCCGTTCCGCTCGGCTTCGTCGGCGCGTGCGGTTTTGCCCTTGGTGGCTTTGGTGGCCATGGCAGGCATCTTGGGGAGATGCACGGCGCCGAGACCCAGAGCGAGCCAGAACAACGCGAGGGTGGGGGCGATGAGGATGATGGCGAAAAGCGTTGCCGTTACGGGCTGCGGCGTATCGCCGGTGACGAGCGTCGCGAGGTTGGTGAAGCCGGCCCCGATCAGGCCACCGAGGCCAGTGGGCAGCGGCCAGCTCTCGGGCGTCGGCAGGAAGGCGAGGACACCAGTGGCGATGAAGGTCGCGGCGATCCAGGCGATGAGGCGGAGGCCCATATGGGTGGGCACTCGGCGGCGCGCGAGGCTCCAGCCCCAAAGCGCGGGTGGAACTAGGAAGGCGATGATGCCGAGGCCGAGCACCTGAAAGCTCAGATCGGCCACGACGGCGCCGGGGAAACCGAACCAGTTCTGTACCGGCGTCGCGGCCGCATAAGACAGCGAGGGATCGTCGACATGCCAGGAGGCGAGGGCCGCCATCAGCGCGCCGATCACCGCGAGAAGGATCAGCCCGATCAATCTGACCGGGATGGTGATGGCGATGGCAGGCGCGGGAGACGAATGGTCTTCAAGCAGGGGACGTGCCGGCATCGTCGCAATCACTCTGAAACATGACAGGCCAGGAGGGGGACTCCCGGTCGAAGAGTGATCCTAGACAGACGCGGTTAATCCGGAGCTAACCATGGGGAATGGGGTGCGAATGGTGAGTGGTGAATGGGGATAGCGACTAGGGGACGCCCTCTCGCTATTCGCCTTCTCAAAACTCCTCCGGGCTCGAGCCGATCGAGTGGATGCTGAGATCGGCGCCGCGGCGTTGTTGTTCGTCGGTGAGGCGGATGCCGGCGATTCGTTTGACGATGGCGTAGATGATGACGCCGGCGCCGAGCGCGTAGGCGGAGATCACCACCGAGCCGAGGATCTGGACGAGGGGTGAGACGCCGCCCATGCCGCCGAGCTGGGTGAGGCCGAAGAAACCGGCGGCGATGCCGCCCCATAGGCCGCAGAGGCCGTGCAGCGGCCAGACGCCGAGGACGTCGTCGATCTTGAGCCGCTCCTGGGTGATCGTGAAGCCGCGTACGAAGATCACGCCAGCCACCGCGCCGACGATCAGCGCGCCGATGGGATGCATCACGTCCGAGCCGGCGCAGACGGCGACGAGGCCGGCGAGGGCGCCATTGTGGACGAAGCCGGGGTCGGCCTTGCTTGCGATGGCTGCGGCGATGATGCCGCCGACCATGGCGAGCAGCGAGTTCAGGGCAACGAGGCCGGACACGCCAGCAGTCGATTGCGCGGACATGACGTTAAAGCCAAACCAGCCGATACAGAGCATCCAGGTGCCGAGACCGAGCCATGGGATCGACGAGGGCGGGAAGGGCCGGCCGTGCGCGCCGTAGCGGCCGGTGCGGGCGCCGAGGGCGAGGACTGCGGCGAGAGCCAGCCAGCCACCAACGGCGTGGACGACGATCGAGCCGGCGAAGTCATGGAACGCGGCACCCAGATTCGCAGCGAGCCAGGCCTGGATGCCGTAATTGGCGTTCCAGACGATGCCCTCGCTTAGGGGGTAGACGAGCGCGACGATCAGCGCGGCGGTGGCGACCTGCGGCCAGAACTTTGCGCGCTCGGCAATACCGCCCGAGATGATCGCGGGGACGGCGGCGGCGAAAGTTGCGAGGAAGAAGAATCTGACGAGGCTCAGGCCCTGAGGAGCGAAGCCACCGCCGGCACCCGAGAGCGTCGGGGCGCCGGTGAAGAAGTTGACGCCATAGGCGATCCAGTAGCCGATGAAGAAGTAGGCGAGGGTCGAGAAGGCGAAATCGACGATGATCTTCACCATCGCATTCACCTGATTCTTGCCGCGTACCGTGCCCAGTTCGAGGAAGGCGAAGCCGCCATGCATCGAAAAGACCAGGATCGCCCCGACCAAAAGGAAAAAGACGTCGAGCCCGATTGCGGACCGATCCATTGAAGCCTCCCAACATAGACCGGCTCGCAACCGGCTATTCCCGCGGCAATGGACTCAAGGATCGTGCCAGCGCGGGCTCGAAGGAAAGCCGTTTCATTTCAGCGGGTTGTGATGGTCGTCCAACAGGGCGCGGCGCAACGCAGGCAGCGTGCACAACAAATCAGCACGAAACCCCACGCAATTGCCCAATCGGTGGGCAATTGGTGGGGTGGCTGGTCGTCGTATCAGACCGGGTGTGCAGCCCATGCGGTTTGCGAGTGGGAAGCCTCTGTGGCGGGCCAAGAGGTACGTGAGCTGCACGCCGCGATCAGCGGGGGGTGGAGAGCCGAGCCGCAACCCGGCTCTCCGGTGGCCTGGCGCGCAGCGAGGGGAGGAGATCCCGCTGCGCGCCGGTCCGTTGTTTAGTTGTAGGCGCGCT
>JBDSHC010000047.1:0-6712 GCA_039918675.1 Devosia sp. | reverse complement strand
CGCTCGTTTCAGGACAGCAATGGCGACGGCATCGGCGATCTCCCCGGCATCCTCCGGCGGCTCGACCACATCGCCTCGCTCGGCGTCGATTGCGTCTGGCTCAGCCCCATCACCCAGTCGCCGCAGGGCGACATGGGCTACGATGTCTCCGACTACAAAGAGGTGGACCGCCTGTTCGGCAGCCTCGAGGACTTCGATGCGCTGATCGAGCGCGCCCACGCCCTCGGGCTCAAGGTGATCATGGACCAGGTGCTGAGCCACACCTCGGACAAGCATCCATGGTTCCGCGAGAGCCGGTTGAGCCGCACCAACTCGCGTGCTGACTGGTACGTGTGGGCCGACCCCAAGCGCGACGGCACGCCGCCCAACAACTGGCCCTCGGTGTTCGGTGGCCGTGCCTGGGAGTGGAACCCCAGCCGCGGCCAGTACTACTTCCACAATTTCCTGATCGAGCAGCCCGACCTCAACTTCCACAATCCGGCGGTGCAGGATGCGGTGCTGGACGTCATGCGGTTCTGGCTGGAGCGCGGCCTCGACGGCTTCCGGCTCGACACCGTGAACTACTATTTCCACGACAAGGAACTGCGCAGCAATCCGCCGGCGCGGCGGCCCAAGCATCTGCCTTATGCGGTCAACCCGTATGACATGCAGGAGCACAGATACGGCAAGAGCCAGCCGGAGAACGTCGGCTTCTTGAAGCGCGTGCGGAAGCTGCTGAACGAGTTCCCCGACACGACGACCGTAGGCGAGGTGGGTGACAGCCATGTCGGGCTGAAGCTGATGGGGGAATATACTTCGGGCGGCGACAAGCTGCACATGGCGTACACATTCGACATGCTGGGCAATCAATTCACCGCCGAGCATTTCCGCTCGAAGATGAAGCGCTTCTTCGATGCCAACAAGGACGGCTGGCCGTGCTGGAGTTTCTCCAACCACGACGTCGATCGCCATATCAGCCGATGGTCGAAGCACGCGCTGGATCAGAAGGCGCTGGCCCGGCAGGCGATCGCGATGCTGATCGCGCTGAAGGGCACGATCTGTGTCTATCAGGGCGAAGAACTGGGCCTGCCGCAGGCGGACATACTCTTCGAGGAACTGACCGATCCGCCGGGGATCCGTTTCTGGCCAGAATACAAGGGCCGCGACGGCGAACGGACGCCGATGCCCTGGGACGAAGGCGATGCCCCGAACGGTTTCACGAGTACGAAGCCCTGGCTGCCGGTGAAGCCGGAACATGCGGCGCTCAACGTCGCGCACCAGAATGCCGACCCAGAATCGACGCTCAATTTCTACCGCGCCGCGCTGGCCTTCCGCAAAGCGCATGTGGCGCTCATCGAAGGCGATGTCGAGTTCTTCGCCGTCGCTGAGCCGGTGCTGGCTTTGCGCCGCAGGGGCGGCAATGAAAGTCTCGTTTGCATCTACAATCTGTCGCCCGAGCTTGTGAAGATGACGCTCGAGGGCGACGCCGACATGCAGCTTTCGTCGGCGGCGGAGCGAGAAAAAGGAAAACTGACGCTTGGCCCCAATGGCTGGGCGATCTTGAGTGAGACGGGAGCCAACCCGGTCCACATCGCTTTCAAGCGGAGGGCGAAACCCTCGAAGTGAAACGCCGTTCGGCAGAGCCGGCGGCCAAATGTCTGGGAGGACATCAATGAGGAAGATCGTATCGACACTGGCGCTTGGCACAGTGGTGCTGCTGAGCTCCACATCGCTGAGCTTCGCGATGAAGGACGGCGAGCTGCTGATCTGGATCGGCACCAACCGCGACGAAGTGGCGTTCCAGACTGTGCTCGACAAATTCACCGCCGATCTCGGCGTGCCGGCAAAGGTCGAAGTCGTGGACCCGGTTCCTGACAAGTTCCAGCAGGCGGCAGCGACCGGCGACGGCCCCGATATCGTGCTGTTCGCGCATGACCGCTTCGGCGACTGGTCAGCCGGCGGCCTGATCGACCCGGTGACGCCAGGCGCCCAGATCAAGGACGGCATCCTGCCGACCGCCTGGGACGCCGTGACGATCGGTGGCAAGGTCTGGGGCTATCCCGTGGGCGTCGAGGCGGTTGGCCTAGTCTACAACAAGAAGCTGGTCCCGACGCCGCCCACGACCTTCGAAGAGATCGCCGCGCTGAAACTGCCGGCGGGCGTGGCCCCGATCATGTGGGACTACAACAACACCTACTTCACCTTCCCCTTGATGGCTGCCGGTGGCGGCTTCGCATTCGAGAAGGGCGCTGACGGCAATTACGATCCCAAGACCACCGGCGTGAACAATGACGGCTCGGTGGCCGGCGCGACCGTACTCAAGAAGATGATCGACGACGGCGTGATGCCCAAAGGCGTCGACTATGGCGTGATGGACGGCGCCATGTCGAAGGGCCAGGTGGCGATGGTGCTCAATGGGCCGTGGTCATGGGCCGGCTACAAGACGGCGGGCATCGATGTCGGCGTGGCGCCGATCCCGAGCATCAACGGCCAGCCTTCGAAGCCATTCGTGGGCGTCTTCGCCTTCGCGATCAACTCGGCGTCGCCCAACAAGGACCTCGCCAAGGAACTGCTCGAAAGCTACGTCCTGACCGATGAGAACCTAGCGATCTGGAACGCCGGTGGGCAGCTTGGCGCGCTTGCCGATATCTCGTCGGGCGAGAAGCAATCTTCCGACGATTCGGTGAAGACGACGCTGGCCAATGCCGCGATCGGCGTGCCGATGCCGTCGAACCCCGAGATGGGCAAGTTCTGGTCGGCCATGGGCCCGGCGCTCGCCAACATCACGAGCGGCACCCAGGACGTGAAGCCCGCCCTCGACGACGCGGCAAAGCGCATCCTCGAGTAAGACTCTGCGAGGGCCGGGACGGAAATGTTCCGGCCCTTCGTTCATCAGGGGAGGGGTGAATGACCGAGATCGCTCTCAAGACCGATGTGCCCGCGCCGCGCGCCAATCTCAACTGGCTCGGTCTCGGCGTCGTTGCGGTCGCCAGTCTCGCCGGCCTCTATTGCGTCTGGGTGCTCTACGCGTTGGGGCAGACCCTGCTCGCCGCGCTGGTGCTCGGCCTCGTCGTCGCCTTTGCGCTGATCTTTTCGCAGCAGCGTTTCTACGCGAGCCGCTTCATCTTCCCCGGCATCGCGACGCTGCTGCTGTTCTCGGCATTCCCGGTCGTCTACACGATCTATCTCGGCTTCACGAATTACAGTTTCCTCAATCTGCTGACCTATGAGCGGGCCCGCGAGGTGCTGCTCAGCCGAACGGTGGTCGACCTGGCGACCGAGCGGCCGTTCAATCTCAGCAATACGGACGGGCAGTATCGCGTGTTCCTGCCGGCGGAGGCCGGCGGCCTACTGTCGGAGCCGTTCGCGCTCGATGGCAACCCCGTCACCGTGCCGGTCGCGGCAGTCGATGCGGCGCCGGAGGTGATGGCGATGCGCGATGTCATCAAGCTGCGCGAGCAATTGGGCAAGGTCACGCTGACGCTGCCGGACAGCACGACGCTGGTCTCCTCAGGGTTGCGAGCTTTTGCGTCCATACGGCCCGAGTTCGAGCTGCAGTCTGATGGCGTGCTGCTGTCGACGGTGGACGGAACGAAGCTGACACCGGATCAAAGCGTCGGGTTCTATCGCGACGAGGCGGGCAAGACCGTGCCGCCGGGCTGGAGCGTCAACATCGGGCTGCAGAACTTCCAATATGTGTTCAATTCGGCGGGCATCAGGCAGCCGATGCTGGCAATCTTCGCGTGGACGGTGGCGTTCGCCTTCCTGTCGGTGAGCATCACCTTCGCGCTGGGGCTACTGCTGGCGACGATCCTCCAATGGCCGCATCTGCGTTTCAAGCCGCTCTACCGGCTGCTGCTGATCCTGCCCTATTCGGTGCCGGCGTTCATCTCGATCCTGATCTTCAAGGGCCTGTTCAACCAGAATTTCGGCGAGATCAACCTGATCCTCAAGGCGCTGTTCGGTGTCGCGCCCGACTGGAACACCGATCCATGGCTGGCCCGCACGATGATCGTCATCGTCAATGTATGGCTGGGTTATCCCTATATGATGCTGCTCTCGATGGGCTTCCTGCAATCGGTGCCGGAGGATCACAAGAAAGCCGCGGCGCTCGAAGGAGCCGGTTCTCTCACGGTGTTCTTTAAGATTACGCTGCCGCAGATCCTGCCGCCCTTCCTGCCGCTGCTGATCTCGTCCTTCGCCTTCAACTTCAACAATCTCGTGCTGGTGCTGCTGCTGACGCGCGGGCTCCCGGACATGCCGGGGACTCTGGTGCCGGCGGGCAGCACCGACATCCTCGGCTCGTTCACCTATCGGATCAGCTTCCTCGATTCCGGCCAGCGCTTCGGCCTCGCGGGCGCGATTACGCTGATCATCTTCGTGCTGGTGACGGTGATCGCCTACGCCAACTTCGTGGCCATGCGCCGCGCGGCAGCCGGGAGGCCAACGCCATGATTGTCGAGAGCTCGCGAGATCTGTGGTGGAAGAAGCTTGCGGCGCACGGCTTCCTGATCGTCTTTATCGCGATCATCATGTTCCCGTTCCTCGTCGTGGTGTCGATCTCGCTCCGCGAAGGAAATTTCAGCACGGGCTCGCTGCTGCCCGACAGGCCGACGCTCGAGCACTGGTATCTAGCGCTCGGGCAGACTTTTACGCGCGACGATGGGACCGTGGTGCCGCCGCCCTATCCGGTGATGCTGTGGATGTTCAATTCGATCAAGGTCGCGGTGATCGCCTCGATTGGCATTGTCGCCATCTCGACGATCTCCGCCTATGCGTTCTCGCGCGTGAAATTCCGCGGACGGGCAGGGCTGCTCGATACGCTGTTCATCGTGCAGCTGTTTCCGACGACGCTGGCGCTGATCGCGCTTTACGCCATCTTCGACGGGCTGGGCGACGTGACCCCGCTGCTCGGCATCGACAGCCATTGGTCGGTGATCGTGGTCTATCTGTCATGGGTGACGCTGCACATCTGGACGCTGAAGGGCTATTTCGACTCGGTCGATCCGGCATTGGACCGCGCCGCGCAGATCGATGGCGCGACACCATGGCAGACGCTGCGCTATGTGTTTCTGCCGCTGGCCGTGCCGATGATCGCGGTGGTGTTCGTTCTGAGCTTCATCGGCATCATCAACGATTATCCGATCGCCTCGGTGCTGCTGCGGGCGCCTGAGAACCTCACCATCGCGGTGGGCTCGCGCTTCTATCTCAACGAGAAGCTGTATCTCTGGGGAGATTTCGCGGCCGCGGCCATTCTTTCCGGCCTGCCGATCACCATCGTCTTCCTGATGGCGCAGCGTTACCTGGTGAGCGGACTGTCGGACGGCGGCGTCAAGGGGTAGAAGAGGGCGCGGGGGCCGTGTAGCTCTCGCGCCTCTTGGCCGGTTAGCTGGCCTTGGACGTGGCGATCAGCTTGAGCGTATCCGGATCGTAGAACGTCATACTGGTGTGGCCCGACTTGTCCGTCGAAATCACCTGCAGGCAGCCATTCCAGTAGTCGATCTGCTGGTCGCCGACGCCGAGCTGGGTGGCGAGGGTCTGCAACTGCGTATCGAGCGTGGAATCGGTGTTGTCGGAACTCGGCGTGCCGCTGCTGCAGTACGGAACGGCACCGGCGCCGGTTGCCGCGAAGGCGGGAACAGCGGCTCCGGAAAGGGCCAGAGCAGCAGTGATTGCGATGATCGAAATGGTCTTCATTTTGAACTCCATAAATGTTCGGGAGGAACACGGAGCATCATCTGCCGTCCGGCACGATTGGCCAGTTACAAGCACCTAACCAGAATGAATTCGCAGCAAACCGCCGGACAGGATTTTCACGGACGCGCGATTGGAGAACCGATCACGGCCCGCCGGGCGGGACTTCGGCGAGCGTCCACGGATTGAACAGCTTCTGGACGTTGCGGCCATCTTCGCGCACTACGGCTTGGACACAGCCAGCCCAGAACGTCACCTGGGTAGCCTCGATGCCCTGATGGCGGAACTCGATCTCATAGAGCCGGGCCATTTCGTCCTCGCCCAGATCGGAATCGATGGTCGAGGAGACGACGGGGCCACCGCGCGGAATGTCGCAATAGCCGAGGGCCAGGGACGGGGTTGCAAGCGAAGCAAAGAGCGCCGCGACGAGGAAGGTTTTCATCTGATCACCGTAAAGCTGTTTCGACGAGTTTAGCCCAATAGCTGACCCCGATGGGGATAATCTCATCATTGAAATCATATGTGTCGGTATGAAGTTCAGTGGAATCGCCATTGCCGAGGAAGATGTAGGCGCCGGGGCGGGCCTGCAGCATGTAGGCGAAATCCTCGCCGCCCATCGTGCCATCGGCGTCGGCGTCGACGCGGTCGGCGCCTGAGACCGCGCGCGCGACATCGGCGGCGAACGCCGTCGGGCCTGCTGCATTGACGGTGACGGGATAGCCGTTGCGATAGAAGATCGAAGCCGTGGCCCCGAAGGTCGCGGCGATGCCATTGGTCACGACGCGCACGCGCTCCTCCATATAGGCGCGCACATCCTCGTCGAGCGTGCGGACGGTGCCGGTAATCTTGACGGTGCGCGGGATGATGTTGAAGGCGGTGCCCGCCTCGATCATCGTCACCGACAGCACGGCCTCGCGCATCGGATCGATGTTGCGCGACACGATGGTCTGAAGCGCAAGGATCAGCTGCGCGGTGATGGCGACTGGATCGACCGTGTTGTGGGGCAGGGCGGCGTGGCCGCCTTTGCCCTCGATAGTGA
>JBDSHC010000046.1:0-12221 GCA_039918675.1 Devosia sp. | reverse complement strand
GTGGGGGGAGAGTACGATGGGGTGGGAACACCGTGCGTAGATTGGCTCAGGATTCTCGTAAGCGATTGGTGAGACTGCGGTTCTTTCTTCCACCCTCCCCCTTCGCGGGGAGGGTAGTATAGCTCGGACCGACAGGTCCGTAGCGAAACTCGGGAGGGGGGGAGACGCCCCCTGGTACCGGGCTGTTCGCACCCCCTCCGAGCTGCGCTAGGCCTTCGGCCAAGCTCCGCTTGCCTCCCCCGTCGAGGGGGAGGTGACAGACTGAGGGGCTGGTGCTTGGGGCCGCCCCCTTCCGTCAGCTTCGCTGACACCTTCCCCGCGAGCGGGAGAAGGGACCCGACTGAGGGCTGGGCGACTGTTCCTACGGCCCTAGAATATACAGCCACGTCGTCACCGTCAGCACCGAACCGATCGTTGAGATCAGTACCGTGTTGGTCGCGACGTTGATGGCGCGGTCGTAGTAGGTGGCGAAGACGTAGGCGTTGATGCCGGTGGGCATGGCGGCAAGGAGGATGCCGTAGCGGGCGATGTCGATGGGGACGTGGAGGATGGGGACCATCAGGACGTAGGCAATGGTGGGGTGGATGATGAGCTTAAACAGGCTCATCACGCTCGCCTGCAACCAGCTCTCCGAGACGCGGTATTCGTTGAGCGCGCCACCGAGCCCGAACAGGGCGGCCGGAAGGACGGCGGCGGACATCATGGTGAAGAATGCCGTTCCAGGTTCGGGCAGTCTGATGCCCAGGCGATTGCCGATGAGACCGAGGGCCACGCCCCAAAGCAGCGGGTTCTGGATGATGCGTAGTGACGCCACGGCGAGAGATTTGTGCAGTGGCGCACCGTCGCGCCTAACCAGCTCCATGACCAGCATGCCGATGGTGATGAGCATGGGGGCATGGAAGGCAATGATCGAGAACACCGTGGGCAAGGCGTCGCTGCCATAGGCGCGCTGGACGATCGGGATGCCGATCAGCACGGTGTTGGTGAACATCGCCGAAAAGCCGGATGAAACGCCTTCGCCTGGACGCGCCTTGAACCATTTGATGGCAATGATCGAGCCCAGCGTCAGCGATGTCAGCGAGCCGACATAAAACGGCACGATGATCGCAAAATTGAAGGTCGAACCGAAATCCGAGGTGAGCATCGCCTGGAACAGGAGACATGGCGTGGCGAAATTGTTGACGAAGGCGACAAGGCCTTTGACCCCATCGGCGGGGTAAAGCCGCATGCGCACGGCCAGATAGCCCAGCGCGATGATCGCGAAGACCGGAATGACGACGTTGAGGATCTGAAGCATGGCGGCCGGCGGGCGGGAAGATCGAGGGTCTAGTGCGCCGCGTTCCGGGTCGGGTCAAGCGCCCTGCGGCAAATTTGCGCTACCGGATTGTTGCATGAGCGCCCCGCGACCGCTAACCAATGAGTGGGAACCGAATTTCTGACATGGCCAAGCGCGAAAACATCTCCGACATCTTCGTGATCGGCGGAGGCGTCAATGGCTGCGGCATCGCGCGTGACGCCGCGGGCCGCGGATTCTCGGTGTTTCTCGCTGAAATGGGCGACCTCGCCTCGGGCACGTCGTCGGCAGCTACCAAGCTGGTGCATGGCGGGCTGCGCTATCTCGAATATTACGAGTTCCGGTTGGTGCGCGAGGCGCTGGAGGAGCGCGAGGTGCTGTGGGCCATGGCGCCGCACATCATCTGGCCGCTGCGCTTCGTGCTGCCGCATCACAAGGGGTTGCGGCCGGCCTGGCTCCTGCGGCTCGGGCTCTTCGTCTATGACCATATCGGCACGCGCAAATTGCTGCCGCCAACCAAGACCCTCGATCTCAATTCGAGTCCGCTGGGCCGGCCGCTGAAGGATGGCTATGCCAAGGCGTTCGAATACTCCGATTGCTGGGTGGACGATGCGCGGCTGGTATCGCTGACGGCGCGCGATGCCGCCGACAAGGGTGCGATCATCCAGACGCGCACCAAGGTTACGTCCGCGACGCGCGAAAACGGCATCTGGACGATCAAGCTGCAGGACGTCGATACCAAGCTCAAGGGCACGGTGAAGGCGCGGCTGCTGGTCAATGCGGCGGGCCCCTGGGTCGACACCGTGCTGCGCGAAGTCACCGGGCAGAACGACGTCAATCATGTGCGGCTGGTCAAGGGCAGCCACATTGTGGTGCGCAAACTGTTCGACCACGATCGCGCCTATTTCTTCCAGAACAGCGATGGCCGGATCTTCTTTGCCATCCCCTATGAGCGCGACTTCACGCTGATCGGGACCACAGATCAGGACTACACAATCGACCCGCAGGGTGTGAAAATCTCCGAAGAGGAGACGAGTTATCTGCTCGCCGCGGCGACGGAGTATTTCGAGAAGCCGGTGACGGCGGCCGATATCGTCTGGACCTATGCGGGCGTGCGGCCGCTGTTCAACAACCATAAGAGCAAGGCGCAGGAAGCGACGCGCGACTATGTGCTGACCACCGAAGGCGATGCCGCGAGCGGGGCGCTGGTCAATGTGTTCGGCGGCAAGCTGACGACGCATCGGCGGCTATCCGAGGAGGCGCTGCGGCACATCGAGAAGGTGCTCGGCGTGCGGGGCAAGCCATGGACGAAAAGCTCGAAACTGCCGGGCGGCGAGTTTGGGCCGAAGGAATTCGATCTGCAGGTCGAGCGGCTCAACGACCTCTATCCCAATCTCGCGGACAAATTCCTGCGCCGGCTGGCGCGCGCCTATGGCACACGGGCCGCGACGCTGTTGGGCTCGGCCAAGCGGATGCAGGATCTGGGTGAGGCGTTTGGCGCCGATTTGACGCAGCGCGAGGTCGAGTATCTGATCGAACATGAGTTTGCGCGCACGGCCGACGACATCTTGTGGCGGCGCAGCAAGCTGGGCCTCCGCGTCGGGCAGGGCGACAAGGTGCGGCTCGAAGGCTACCTCAAGAATCGGAAGAGCAGGGGGAAGCCATGAGCGGCTATGTGTTGGCCATTGACCAGGGCACGACCTCGAGCCGCGCCATCGTGTTCAACGATCAGCAGCAGATCGTGGGCATGGGCAAGATGGAGTTTACCCAGCACTTCCCCGCATCGGGCTGGGTGGAGCATGTGCCCGAGGAGATCTGGGCCACCTCGCTGTGGTCGGCCAAGACAGCGCTGAAGAAGGCCGGCGTCGAGGCGCGGGAGATCGCCGCCATCGGCATCACCAACCAGCGCGAGACGACGATCGTGTGGGAGCGCGCCACGGGCAAGGCGATCCACAATGCCATCGTCTGGCAGGACCGGCGCACAAGCAAGATGTGCGATCGGCTGAAGGCGGCGGGCCATGAGAAGATGGTCAACAGGAAGACGGGGCTGCTGCTCGACCCGTATTTCTCGGCGACCAAGATTTCGTGGATTTTGGACAATGTGCCGGGCGCCCGAAAACGTGCCGATAAGGGCGAGCTGGCTTTCGGCACCGTCGATTCCTATTTGATCTGGCGGCTGACCAACGGCAAGAGCCATGCCACCGATGCCAGCAACGCGTCAAGAACGCTGCTCTATAATATCGAAACCGGCGATTGGGACGATGAGCTGCTGGCACTGTTTAAGGTGCCGCGCGCCATGCTGCCGACGGTCAAGGACAATGCCGACGATTTCGGCACCAGCGAGAGGGGCGTGCTCGGCGCGCCGATCCCGATCCTTGGTGCGGCTGGTGATCAGCAGGCCGCAACCATCGGGCAGGCCTGCTTCACGCCCGGCATGATGAAATCGACCTATGGCACGGGCTGTTTTGCGCTGCTCAACACCGGCAGCGATCTGGTGCGCTCGAAGAACCGCCTCCTGACCACGGTGGCTTACAGGATCGACGGCAAGACCACCTACGCACTCGAAGGCGCGATCTTCATGGCCGGCGCCTCGGTTCAATGGCTGCGCGACAAGCTGCGGCTGTTCAACGATGCGGGCGAGAGCGGCGCACTGGCCAAGGCGGCAGACCCGGCGTCGGCGGTCTATCTGGTGCCGGCTTTTGTGGGCCTTGGTGCGCCCTGGTGGGACGCCGAAGCGCGCGGCGCGATCTATGGGCTGACGCGCAATACCGGTGCGTCGGATCTCGCACGCGCGGCGCTCGAATCCGTCGCCTATCAGACGCAGGATCTGCTCAGCGCCATGCGCAAGGACTGGAAGGGCGCGACCGACACAGTGCTTCGCGTCGATGGCGGCATGGTCGCGTCGGACTGGACCATGCAGTTCCTCAGCGACATTCTCGACGTGCCGGTGGATAGACCCACCATTCTCGAAACCACGGCGCTGGGCGCGGCATGGCTCGCGGGCTGGAAGGCCGGCGTGTGGCCCGACATGAAGGGCTTCGGCAAGCGCTGGGCGCTGGATCGGCAGTTCAATCCGACAATGGATTCGCGCCTACGCCGCACCAAGCTCAGGGGCTGGAACGATGCGGTACGGCGGACGCTGACGAAATAGGTTAGCGCCAGGCTTCGAAGCTGCCGCCGGCGATGAAGCACCAATAGATGCCGAAGCGCGATTTGCGGCCGGGGCCGACGCGGGTGACGGCGAGACCGAACTCGGTGAATTTGTCGCTGAGCAGCGTGGCGCGGTGGCCGGATGAATTGAGCCAGCCTTCGATCGCCTGCTCGAGCGTCTGCTGGCCGCCGGCGATGTTCTCGCCCACCGCGCCTTGATAGCCCGCGGCATCGACACGCTCGCGCAGCTTCACACCCAGATCGTGCGCGAGCTGGTCTTTGGATGCCATCAGGTTGGCCTGCGAGCGCGCGGCGGATTCGAGCTGCACATTGTAAGCAAGCGGCTTGTGGCCGCCATTGGCGCGGCGCGCTTCGTTGATCGCAGCGAGGATGGTGGCCTGGCTCAATTGCTGCGGCGTCGTCGCGCCGCTGGGGGCGAGACCGCCGACTGAGGCGCAGGCACTGAGCGAAGCTCCCGCGCCAAGGACGATGAAGGCGCGGCGGGTCAACAGGGGCATTGGGAAATCCACAAAACGACGAGCGGACCTTATCGCCGGATGGGCGGCGGCAAAATGGCGGCAAGGTCGCATTTGAACAAAATTAACGGCAAATCCGCTCCGTCCTCGCCAACCGAGGGGGCGACCGGCACACTAGGCCTGCTTAGGGGAGCACGGCCACATGGCACATCTCGATCTCGATCATTCCGACATGAAGCCCGGCGCGCTGATCCGCTATGAGATCGCGCAGGACGCCGGCCGCGCCAAGCAGTTGCTGGTCGCCTCGGTGATCGCCTCGATGATGATCGTGGTGCTGGCCAGCATGTTCCTGACCGCCGTCCACTAGGCGATCAGCCAATCGGCATGATGTAGCGGTTGACCAAATAATAGACCGCGAAGGCGATCGCGAAAGCGACGACCCAGATCACAATTCGTCTCATAGAAACCCCCCGATTTCCTGACCGGCGTTGAGCTTAGGCCGTCCACGCGGCCGCGTCCATCGGCTCGCGGGCGCTAGAGCGCGTAGAGGTCGGCTTCGGTGGGGGGATAATGGTCGAAGCTGATCGTCGGGCGGCTGACGGCGACGATCCGGTCGGTCAATTGCCGCGCACTCATGGGGCGGAGGACCGCCGCGACTTTCGACATACCCGAGAGGTCCTGTAGCCCCGACAGCAGGCGGCCGTTGAACACCAGCACCACCGGCATCGCGCGGCGGCGAAACAGCCGCAGCGTCTTCAGCATTTCGAGGCCATCGAAGCGGTCGCCATCGGCGCGCAGCACGGCGACGTCGTACTGATCTTCGAGGAGGCCCGAGAAGGCGCGGTTGACGTCGAGCGTGCCCTTGACGCGTTCGAGCCCGGTCATGTGCAGCATGGCGCGCACCAGCGATAGCGAGTGACGGTCCTGCTCCAGAGCGAGCACGCGCAAATGCTGCATTGGTCATCCCCCGATGTCCCGATCCCCGAGCAATAGGGCAGTCTGATTAAGAGGGGGTAACGGCCCGCCGCGCGCCGCAGCCCGGTCTTGCGGAGCTTCCCCGGGTGGCGGAGGCGCCGGCGACTTCCGGACGGCTCGCCGAGTGCCCGTAGCCGGGGCGGGCCGCCACCTCCTGTCGTGTTGACTCGAATGGTACAGATTGGTACCGCTACCCATTCGTACCGCGACGTCGTTGTGGGGAAGTGAAAGCGCGTTACGCGCCATCGGAGGGATAATGAAACATCTACTAGCCATCGCTGCGGTCCTTATCGCCGGACTGGTCATAGGGGCGCCGGCACAGGCGCAGACCGTCGATGAAATCATCGCAAAAGGTAAGATTCGCATCGGCGTGAACGCTGGCGCGCCACCGTTCAGCATCGTCGATGCCGCGGGCGCCACCATCGGCTACGACGTCGACGTCTCCAATCTTCTCGCCAAATATCTGGGCGTCGAAGTCGTGATCTCGCCGTTCAACGCCGCGTCGCGCATCCCGGCGCTGGAGTCCGACAAGGTCGATGTCGTCGTCGCGACGCTCTCGCCCACTCCGGCACGGGCCCAGGCGGTGATGTTCACGATGCCGTACTGCACCTTCCAGATCGTCATTCTAGGGCCGAAGTCCAGCACCGTCGCCGATTTCGCCGGTCTGTCGGGCGTGAAGGTCGGTCTGACCCGCGGCACCCCGCAGGAAGCATCAGTGGTTGCCGGTGCACCCGCCGACGCGATCCTGACGCGGTTCGACGATGACTCGACCACCATGCAGGCGCTGATCGCCGGCCAGGTGGACGTCATCGCGATCCCCGAGACGGTCTACTCGGAGCTCAAGAAGGTGCGTCCGGAACTCGAATTCGAGCAGAAGTTCGTGCTCTACAACCAGTTCATGTCGATCGCTGTCCGGCAGGACGCGTATGAGCTTCGTCAGTGGCTGAACACCACGCTCTCATTCATAAAGAACAACGGCGAACTCGACGCAATTGCGGTCAAGTGGACCGGCAAGAAATTGCCCACGACCATGCCCGTTTTCTAACGGCAAACAGCATCATGCGCGGCGCCATTCTCGCGGCGCATGATGCCCCTTCTCGTGTAACCGCTCATTCAGAGCACCCGGCTCACCAGCTGCATACTGAGACTCGACTTGGACTTGCATTTTAACCAGGTGCTGGCGCACTTCCCGCTTCTGGCAGCGGGTTTCATGCTGACCGTCCAGCTTTCGCTCAGCGCGATCATTCTGGGTGGATCGCTCGGCCTGCTGGCAGCGATGTACCGCAGTATGGCGCCCCGGGCCATTTCGTGGCCGGTAGACGTCTATGTTGAGCTGATCAGAAACACGCCTTTCCTCGTGCAACTCTACATCATCTTTTTCGGTCTGCCCTCGATGGGCTTTCGCCTCGACGCCTGGCAGGCTGGCCTCCTCGCGATGACGATCAATCTGGGCGCCTATTCCACCGAGATCTTCCGGGCCGGAATCGAGTCCATTCATCGCACCCAACTCGAAGCGGGTGCCGCCCTTGCGTTGACGCGGCTGCAGATTTTCCGACGCATCGTGCTGAAGCCTGCTGTGGGCCGCATCTGGCCCTCGCTGGCCAGCCAGTTCATTCTGCTGATGCTGACGTCGAGCGTTTGCTCGTTCGTGTCTGTCGAGGAATTGTCCGGCGCCGCCAATACCATCCAGTCGGCGACATTCCGCAGCCTCGAAACCTATTTCATCGCCGGCGTGATGTATCTTGGCCTCGCGATCGCGATGAAGGCGTTCCTGTTCTGGCTGGGCGGCCTGCTGTTTACAAATCGTGTCAAACGCGCACCCGCCGTGCCTGTGAGCGGACCGCTGTCATGATCCGGAATTTCAGTTTCTCCGAGCTGCCCTATCTGCTGCAGGCGGCGGGCGCGACGATCGGCCTGACGCTTATGGCGATGCTGATTGGTGGGATGGCTGGCCTCTTCCTTGCCTTAGGGCGCGTCTCGCTCTGGCCGGCTCTGCGAACGCTCGTCTCTGGCTACATTGCCACAGTGCAGGGCGTGCCTGTGCTGATCCTGCTGTTCATGGCCTATTACGGCATCGGCCGGCTTGGCTTCGACATTCCTCCCATTCTTGCCGCGGCGTTCTCGCTGTCGATCTATGCGAGCGCCTATCTCGGCGACATCTGGCGCGGCGCGATCCAGTCGGTGGCCCGCCAGCAATGGGAGGCGTCGGCGTCGCTGGCCCTGTCGCGGTCCCAGCAGTACCGCTACATCATCCTGCCGCAGGCGGTGCGCATCGCGCTGCCGCCCACCGTTGGCTTCCTCGTGCAGCTGGTAAAGAACACCTCTGTCGTATCGATCGTCGGCGTGGTGGAGCTCGCGCGCGCCGGGCAGCTGATCAATAATGCGACGTTCCAGCCCTTCCAGGTTTTTGTGACCGTCGCCGCGCTGTATTTTGTCATCTGCTATCCGCTCTCATGGGTTAGCCGCCGCCTGGAGGCAAGGTTCAATGCCAATCGTCCGAGTTGAAAATCTGCACAAGAGCTTCGGCGCCAATGCCGTTCTCAAGGGCATCAACCTCAGCGTCGAGCCTGGCGAAGTCGTTGCGTTGATCGGCCGGAGCGGCTCGGGCAAGAGCACAATGCTGCGTTGCCTCAACGGCCTCGAGACCATCGCCGGCGGCACCATCGAGATCGCGGGACACAAGATGAGCTATCGGCCGGCCGCACTGCGCGATCTGCGGCGCGATGTTGGTATCGTCTTCCAGAGCTTCAATCTGTTCCCTCATATGTCGGTGCTCGACAACATCACGCTTGCCCCCAAGCTCGCGAAGAGCGTCGGCAAGGTCGAGGCGGAGGACCTTGCAATGGAGATGCTGCGGCGCGTCGGGTTGACCGAGAAGGCGCAGGCGTTCCCCGACCAGCTCAGCGGCGGCCAGCAGCAGCGCGTGGCGATCGCCCGTTCGCTCGCGATGCAGCCCCGTGTCATGCTGTTCGATGAAGTGACCTCAGCCCTCGATCCCGAATTGACGGGCGAAGTGCTGGTGGTGCTGGAGCAGTTGGCGGCCGAGGGAATGACGATGCTGCTGGTGACGCACGAGATGGAGTTCGCTCGCGAAGTGGCCGCGACCACCATCTTCATGCATCAGGGCCTCGTGCATGAGAGCGGCCCATCGGACCAGCTGTTCCGCAATCCGCAAACGCCCGAACTGAAACAGTTCCTGGGCCAGTCCCGCGCCATCCACTGACCGCAGCCGGGCGTTGGCCCGCGGCTGGATTAGTCCGTCGCTGAGGCCGTCACGGAGCGACTGACAGTCGCGCGACGGGATGCATTTCGCCACCGATCGCGGCTCAGCGGGACCGTCCGTGACGTGTCCCGACTTGCCGTCGTCATCTCCGACCCATTGGCTAACATGTTAGTATCGACGTGTGGCTCACAAGTTGTATCGGCCGCATGCCCTGTGTTTCCCTCGCACTTTCAGTGTGTCGGCGCAGTCGACTGCCTATCTGACATGACTGGTTGCAGTTCATCTCATTCTGGGTAGGATGCTTTTGTCCGGGTCGCAAAATTAATGCCAATGAGAGCGCTACCATCCGGACCATGATTGTGAGACGCCCAACAGGAGGAGAGATTATCTATGGATATTAAGAAGCTGAGCCGACGCGACGTGTTGCGCGGCAGTGCTGCCGCCGGTGCCGGACTGCTCGTCGCGGGGAGCGGCATTCCAGTTCTGGGCCAGGACAAGCCCAAGCCGGACGCGCCTCTGCCGATCGGCACGAAGGGCAAGCTGACCGTCATCCATCGTACGGAATATTTCGAAGAAGCGCAGACCCTGTTCCGTGATCAGGTCACCGCGTTTGCCAAGGCGAAGGGGACCGAGCTCGATATCTCGACCACCAATCCCGAAGCCTTCGGCGACTTCCTCGGCAAGATGAGCGCTGCCGTGAAGGCAGGCAATCCGCCCGATTTTGCCTACACCAGCAACGTCTCGATCCCGCAGCTCCACCTCCTCGACATCGTCGAAGACGTGACCGACGTGGTCGACGAAGCGGTCAAGCGCTACGGCGACATCATGCCGGGCCTCAATGCCGCCAAGTCCGGCCGGTTCGACGGCCGCTGGAAGGCGATCCCGTATCTCGGCACGTTCACCCCGCAGTTCATTCGCGGCGACAAGCTGATGGCCAAGGGCATCGACCCGGCGTCTCTCACGAGCTGGAACGCCCGACGCGACGCGGCGCTGGCGATTTCGGATCCGGCCGCAGGCTTCTACGGCTGGGGCATGACCACCAACAAGGGCGGCGACGGCTGGGGCGTCTGCATCAACGTCGTGCAGGCCTTCGGCGGTCACTTCACCGACGAAACCGGCAAAATCGTGCAGTTCAATACGCCCGAGACGGTTGCCGCTTTCGAGTGGTTCGTCGAAACCTTCGACCGCAATGGCAAATATGCCGCCATGCTGCCCCCGGGCGTCGAAAGCTGGACGGACACCGGCAACAACGAAGCTTATGCCGCCGGCAGCATCGGCTACACGCAGAATGCGTTCAGCATCTATGCTGCGGCCAAGAAGAACACCCCGGACATCTTCAAGAGCACCCTGGTTCTCGGTCAGCCCGCGGCCAACAATGGCGACAACCGCAGCGGCGGTGGCGTAGGTGGCTGGCTGACGATCTTCAAGGGCGCACCGAACATCGATGCGGCCAAGGAGCTCGCGCTCGACCTGCTCGATCCGGTGAAGTTCGCGAAGATCTCGTCCGTTGCCGGTGGTCTCTTCATGCCAGCCTATAAGAACCTCTGGACGGACGAACTGCTCGCGATCGATCCCAACTTCAAGATCATCAAGGATCAGATCAGCGTTGAAACGCCGTTCCTCGGCGCTTCATGGCCGGCACAGCCGTCGGCCCAGGTCGACGCCATCCGTGCACAGAGTGTGCTTGAGCAGGCGGTCGGCAACGCGGTTTCCGGACGTATGTCGGCAGCCGACGCCGTCAAGGACGCACACGACAAGATCGTCCAGATCTTCGAAGAGGGTGGGATCATGCAGCCCTAAGGGCCGCACTGACAGGGCGGTCGATAAGCCGCCCTGTCGACACCGCGCCGCCGGAGAGGCCCCAGGCTTTTCCGGCGATGCGGAAAAATCGTAGGCTAGCGTTTTCGTGACTCTGGGAGGGGCCGCAATGGACGATCGAGTTTCACTGGGTGGAACATTTGCGGCGAAGCCAAACCGGACGAAAGCGTTGCAGAACGTTCTCGGGAAGGACTGGCTGCCCGCCTACATGTTCGTAACGCCCATGGTCCTGATCATGGTCGGGCTGATCTTCTGGCCCTTCGTCAGCGCAATCTTCACCAGTACCACGGCCTTCAATTTTACGACGGGCGAGACGTTCGGCGTCGGGTTCCGGAACTATCAGCGCCTCTTCACCAACAGCGACTACATCCAGTCGCTGCAGAACACGATTACCTTCACGTTCTGGTCGCTGCTGTTCAAATTCGTGGTCGGGATGACGGTCGCACTCGTCCTCAACAGCCGGCTGCCCTATCGGAACATCCTGAGCGGCATCATGCTGCTCCCCTGGATCGTGCCGGAGATCGTCACCGCGCTCGCCTGGCGTAGCATTTACGATCCGCTGTTCGGCGGTCTCAACCCGATCCTCCAGGGGCTGGGCATCATCAACAAACCGCTCGGCTGGCTGTCCGATCCGCACATGGCGATGGGCAGCATCATCTCGGTCAATATCTGGAAGGGGATTCCATTCTTCGTGCTGCTGTTCCTGTCCGGCCTCAAGGCAATCGACAAGGAGCAGCTCGAGGCGGCGGAAGTCGATGGCGCCAATGTCGTCGAGCGTTTCCGTCATATTACCCTGCCGGGCCTGCGCTACGTGATCATCGTCACGCTGCTGCTCTCATTCGTGTCGACTTTCAACCAGTTCGCGCTGCCCTTCCTGATGACGGGCGGCGGACCGAGCGGGGCGACCAAGCTCTATTCGATCATGGCCTACGACAAGGCGATCGGTTCGCTGCAGTATGGTCCCGGCATCGCGATTGCATTCAGCGTCGCGCCGCTGATGGCGGTCCTGATCTGGCTCCTGGCCCGCTTCATGCGGCAGGACGACAAGCGCGACAATAGCACCAACAAGACACCCGGCATCGGCGATCGCATCCTCGCCGTTGCAGGTCGCGTGGTGAACGTCGTGATCGACGTGCTGTTCTGGCCAATTGCCATGATCTATGCGGGCATCGAGTGGGTCATTCGACTGCTCCGCAGGATGTCGGGACGCCCGGCGATCGAACCGATCATTCCGGCCAGTTCGCGCGAGCGTTTCGGCACGGCGGGGCGGCTCCTGGTGCTGTTG
>JBDSHC010000045.1:0-45516 GCA_039918675.1 Devosia sp. | reverse complement strand
GACGGGGGAGGCAAGCGCAGCTTGGGCCGAAGGCCTTAGCGCAGCTCGGAGGGGGTGCGGTCAGCCCGGTACCGACGTGTGGCTCCCCCCACCCTAGTTTCGCTACGGACCTGGCGATCCTAGCTGCACTACCCTCCCCGCGCAGGGGGAGGGTAGAAGAGGCGCGTCCGTCAGACGAAGCGGTTGACGAGGTTTTCCAGGTATTCCTGCTGGCCGGATTTGGGCTGCGGGTTGATGTTGTCGGCTTCGACCCATTGGGCGATCTGCTCGAGGGTGCGGCCGCCGGTGAACATGGCGTTGGCGCCCTGCTGCTCCCAGCCGGCATAGCGGGCTTCGACGACTTTGTCGTAGGTGCCGTCGGTGATCATGGCCGCGGCGCCCTTGAGGCCGCGGGCGAGGATGTCGAGGCCGCCGACATGGCCGTGGAACAGGTCGGCCGGATCGAGCGACTGACGGCGCACCTTGGCGTCGAAGTTGAAGCCGCCATTGCCGAGGCCGCCATTCTTCAGGATCTGGTAGAGGGCCAGCGCCATTTCGCCCGGATTGTTGGGGAACTGGTCGGTGTCCCAGCCGGACTGTAGGTCGTTGCGGTTGGCGTCGACGGAGCCGAGGATGCCGAGGGAGCGGGCGACGGCGAGTTCATGCTCGAACGAGTGACCGGCAAGGAAGGCGTGGCCGACTTCGATGTTGACCTTCACGTCCTTTTCGAGGCCGTAGGTCTTGAGGAAGCCGTACACCGTCGCGGTGTCGTAATCATATTGATGCTTGGTCGGCTCCTGCGGCTTCGGCTCGATCAGCAGCGTACCCTTGAAGCCGATTTTCTTGGCGTGATCGATGACCATCGACAGGAAGCGGCCGGCCTGATCCTGCTCGTGCTTCAGATTGGTGTTGAGCAGCGTCTCATAGCCTTCGCGGCCGCCCCATAGAACATAGTTCGACCCGCCGAGCTCGTGGGTGATCTCGAGCATGTGTTTGACGGTCGCCGCAGCGTAGGCAAACACTTCGGGATCGGGATTGGTCGCGGCGCCGGCCATGTAGCGGCGGTTGGAGAACAGGTTCGCCGTACCCCAGAGCAGCTTGGTTTTGCTGGTCTCCATCTTTTTGGCAAAGATGTCGGTGATGGTGCGGAGGTTCTTGATGCTCTCGGCGAAGCTGGCGCCTTCGGGGGCGACGTCGGCATCGTGGAAGCAGAAGAACGGGATATCGAGCAGATCGAAGAATTCGAAGGCGATGTCGGCCTTGAGCTTGGCGCCTTCCATCGGGCTGCCAGCATACCACGGGCGATCGAAGGTGCGGCCGCCGAACGGGTCGCCGCCCTCCCAGGCGAAGGTGTGCCAATAGGCGACGGCGGGGCGGAGGATGTCCTCCATCCGCTTGCCCATGACCATTTCGTCCTTGTTGTAATGACGGAATGCGAGCGGGTTGCTGGACGATGGTCCTTCGAATTTGACCTTCGAAATTCCTTTAAAGAAATCGGTCACTTGCGAGCCTCCTCTATGGCCGGATAGAGCGCGCGATAACGCGCATATTGGTTGGTGTAGGCATCGCGTAGCGACGCATCGGGTTTGATGATCCGTTTGATGCCCGGCATGGTCATCACACTTGCCGGGTCGGCATTTTCGGCGGCACAAAGGCCGAGCCGCGCGGCACCGAGCGCGCCGCCGAAATCGCCATCCTCGGGGACAGCGATTTCGGTATCGAGATTGGTGGCGATGAGCTTGAGCCAGAGCGCCGATTTGGAGCCGCCGCCTACGGCGAGGATGCGCCCGAACGACGTTCCAGCCGCGGCGAGCACGCGCTGGCTGTCGCGGAAGGCGAAAGCGACGCCCTCCATCACGGCCTGAGCGAGCTTGGCCTGATCGCTGAGATGGCTGAGGCCGACGAAGCTGCCACGCGCGCCTGCATTGTTGTGCGGCGTGCGCTCGCCACTGAGATAGGGGAGGAAGATTTCCTCGCCCGGTCCGGTGAAACCGGCTTCGGCGGCGCCCGACAGATCGGCCTGCGATTTGCCGGTGATGTGGCTCAGCCAATTGAGGCTGTCGGTGGCCGAGAGGATGACGCCCATCTGGTGCCAGGTATTGGGCACAGCGTGGCAGAAGGCGTGGACGGCACCCGCGGTATTGGGGCGGAATTTGTCGTTCGAGACGAACAGCACGCCGGAGGTGCCCAGCGAGACGAAGCCTTCGCCGGGGCGGATGGCGCCGATGCCGCAGGCGGCGGCAGCGTTGTCCCCTGCCCCCCCGGCGACGACCACTTTGCCACTCATGCCCCAGCGGGCGGCGAGTTCGGGTTTGAGCGTGCCGCCGGGGGCGGAGCCTTCGACCAGCGACGGCATATGCGAGCGGTTGAGGCCGGTGACGGCGAGGAGCTCGTCGGACCAGTCGCGCTTGCCGACATCGAGCCAGAGCGTGCCGGCGGCGTCGGACATGTCCTCAATGTGCTCGCCTGATAGCAGCAGGCGGACATAGGCCTTGGGCAGCACGACCTTGGCGATCTTGGCGTAGATTTCGGGCTCGTGCTTGCGTACCCAGGCGATCTTGGGGGCGGTGAAGCCGGGCATCGCGATGTTGCCGGCGAGATCGCGCAGTTTTGGCAGCGCGGCTTCCATCTCCTTGCACTCGGCGGCGGAGCGGCCGTCGTTCCACAGGATGCAGGGGCGGAGGATCTCGTCGCCCTTCCCCAGTAGCACGGCGCCATGCATGTGGCCGGATAGGCCGATGCCTTTGACGGCGGCCATTTCGGCGGGATGGGCTTTGCTGAGAGCGTCGAGCGCCGCCTGGCAGGCGACCCACCAGTCCGTCGGGTTCTGCTCCGACCAGCCGGGATGGGGGCGGACGGGCTCGACAGCCTTGGCGGTGGCTTCGCCCAGCGATTTGCCGGCGCGGTCGATCAGGATCGCCTTGACCCCGGAGGTGCCGATATCAATGCCGAGATAGCTCATGAGGCACGTACCTCACGACGGAGTGTTGTCAACTCGATTTCTGCCTCCCCCAGCAGCTTGGCGCCGCGTATTACTGGATTATCGCAGATTGTCGCGCAGAAAGATGCCGATTTCAATGGGTTCGAAGTGAACCTGCGTGCGTGGGGATAACGCCACCTGCCGGGCGGCGGCGATGGCGACGCGGATTTCGCCATCGGGGTTCTGGTCTAGGACGACATCGAGGGTGCCGGCCCGCAGCGCGCCGCGGGTGGTGTCGGTCAATTCATGGGCGACGACGCGGACATTGCCGGCGCGGTGGGTTTTGCCCAGAGCGGCGACGAGGCCGGCATTGCCGGCGCCCAGATTATAGATGCCGGTGAGGCCCTTGTGCTGTTCGAGCAGTTTTAGCGCTGCGGCGCCGGTGGCGGCATCGTCGTCGAAGCCTTCGAGCGGGCCGACAATGCTCAATTGCGGGAATTCGCGGCCAAGGACGCCGGCAAAGCCCTCGAAGCGCTCGCGGTGATCGCGCAGCGCGAGGGAGCCGGCGATGATGCCGACCTCGCCGGGGGCGCAGAAGCGGCCGAGAAGGGATGCCGCGGTGCGGCCGGCGGCCTGATTGTCGATGCCGACGAAATGGCGGCGCGCCGACCCCGGCAAATCGGAGACCAGCGTCAGCACCGGCACGCCGCGGCGCGACACGGCGTCGACGGCTTTGATAATTGCGGCATCGTCGGGGGCGACGATCACGGCGCAATCGGTGTCGCGGCTGTTGAGGGCATCGAGCCGGGCGACGAGGGCCGCGGGATCGAGCGCATGGTAATGGTGGGCGTCGAGGGTCAGGCGCTCATTGCGCGAGGCGCGGGCACGGCGGGCGACGGCGGCGACCAGCCCATCCATGAAGGCGTTGCCGCCATCGGGGATGAGAAAGGTGACGTGAAGGTCGCGGGCCCGCGCCAGCAGCGATGCCGACAGATCGCGCCGGAAATCGAGGGTGCGGATGGCGGTTTCGACCTTTTCCTGGGTCTCGGGCCGGACGCCGGGGCGGGAATTGAGGACGCGGTCGACGGTCGCCAGCGAAACGCCCGCGGCCCGCGCAACATCGTGCACGGTGGCGCGTCTCTGCTCGGGCCCGTCGTCCAAGGCAAATCTCTCCTCTTGCTGGGCAAGCTTGGGCAGCGGCCCTTGCAAACGTCAACAATTTTCCGCGGCAGTTCGGCTTTCAGCCGCAGCGGTTTACGGGTAAACCGTCGCCCGACAGTTTACGGAGGGGTTATTGTGGTCGCGGTCAAACCATTCGGCACATTCGAGGGCAAGAAGGTGGAGCAATTCACCCTGACCTCGGCAAACGGGGTCGAGATCGACCTCATCAATTGGGGCGTCGCGGTGCGCGACTGGCGGGTGCCGGTGGGCGGCAAAAAGCGCTCGGTGGTGCTGGGGTTCGACAGTTTCGACGACTACCCCAAGCACTCGCCGCATTTCGGCGGGCTCGCGGGACGCGTCGCTAATCGGATTGCCGGCGCGAGCTTCGAGCTCGGCGGCAAGATGTACAACCTCGTCGCCAATGAGGGGCCGAACAGCCTCCATGGTGGACCCGAGGGCGTCGGCCGGCTGGTGTGGGACGCGGTGCCGGACGATGCGACCAATTCGGTGGTGTTCTCGCTCGACTCGCCGGATGGCGCGATGGGCTATCCGGGGAACCTCAAGCTCAAGGCGACCTACCGGCTCGACGGCAACAGGCTGCGGCTCGAACTGGCCGCAACGACCGACCGGCCGACGCTGTTGAGCCTCGTCCAGCATCAATATTTCAACCTCGGCACGAGTGACGATGTGCTCGACCACAGCTATCAGTTCGCGGCGGGCGCGATCACCGAGGTGGACGACAAGCTGATTTGCACCGGGACCATTTCGGAAGCGAAGCCCGGCACGAAGTGGAATTTCCGGACGCCGCGCAATCTGCGCGACGGGAGCGGCCAGGGCATTAGTTATGACGGCAATCTGGTGCTCGATGCGGACCGCGATTTCAAGGATCCGATCGCGACGGTGAAGTCGCCGGATGGCGATCTGACGCTGAAGCTGTGGAGCGATCGGCCGGGGCTGCAATTCTATGATGCGATCTACACCGATGTGCCGGTGCCGGGTCTGGGCGGTAAGCGCTATGGCCAGTATTCGGGGTTCTGCCTCGAGGACCAGAGCTTCCCCGACACACCGCACCACAAGCATTTCCCCTCGATCCTGATCACGCCGGACAAGCCCTATTCGCATTGGTGTGAATTCGAGATCGCATGACGGCCTATGTTGCGCTGCTGCGCGGCATAGGTCCGGTGACGCATAAGGCCATGCCGCTGGGTGAACTCGCAGCGGCATGCGGGAAGATGGGGCTTGGCGAAATGGTGTCGGTGGGCAACACCGGCAATCTGGTGTTTCGCTCGGGCGAGTCGCAGGCGGCGGTCGAGGCGATGGTGACGGACGCCGTCAAGGGCTTCGGGCTCGGCCTTGAGGTTTTTACGCGGACGGCGCGGCAGATCCAGATGCTCGTGGGGGTAGCGCCCTTCCCCGATGCGGCGGCAGGCTGGCCGAGCCAGATGGGCGTCTGCTTCTTCCACAAGGACCCAAGCTGGCCCGCGGCTTATCTTGGTTTTGGCGGGCCGGAGCGGATGCGGATGTTCTCGAGCCACCTCATCATCGACTATGGCGCGCAGATTTCGCTCAGCAAGCTGACCATCGAGAAGAGTGTGGGCGCCCGCATGACGCAGCGCAACTGGAACAGTGTTTTGACGATTGCCGGGAGGCTGGCGGCGCTCTAGCGCAGAGCGTTGAGCGCCTTGATGGCTGCGGCCAGGACTTTGAGGTCGGTGCGGTAGAACCAGTTGCGACCCTGCTTGTCGAGGACGAGGAGGCCGGAAGTTCGCAGCACTTTGAGATGCTCGGAGATCGAAGCCAGCGAGAGCGACGACAGTTCGGCCAATTCGCCGGCCGCACGCGGCGTGTCGGTGCAGGCCGTGACGAAGCGGCGCCGGTCGGGATGGGCCAGCGCCTTCAGCACATGATCGAGATCGACGGCCACTAGCCCTGGATCAGCGTCAGCGTATTGCCGGCCGGGTCGGCGATCTGTGCCTTCTTGACCCAGCCATTGTCGGTCTTTGGGAGGAGCACAGCGCCGCCTTCGGAAGTGGCGAGCGCCAGCGCCTTGTCGAGATCGGGCACGACGACGCCGAAAATCAGCGATGCGGTTTCTGTCTCTACGATGGCGCCATTGGGCCCGCCCTCGGGCGTCGCCACCATCGCGTAGCCCGGACCCTGCGGGGTCACGTCCCAGCCGAAGAGCTTGCCGTAGAAATTCGCGAGCGGCGCAAGTTCGGGGCCGGCGATGTCGAAATGACCGAAGCCATTGTGAATATGTGGCTTGCGTTTTGGATGCGCCATCGCGATCTCCTGAGCTAGGCCAATAATATTTCGTCTAATCCCGAAATGTCAATGCTGGCGAGCGGCGGGGCATGAGGCTATTGTCTGCCGATGGACAAGACCGAACGCCTGTTTTCGGTGATGGATGCGTTGCGGCGGCATCGGCGGCCGGTGACGGCGCAGGAGCTGGCCGATGAGCAGGGCGTCAGCGTGCGCACACTCTATCGCGACATTCAGACCCTGATCGGGCTCGGCGCGCCGATCGATGGCGAAGCGGGCATCGGCTATATGCTGAAGCCGGGCTTTTTCCTGCCGCCGTTGATGTTTTCGGCGGAGGAACTGGAGGCGCTGGTGCTGGGGGCGCAATGGGTGCGGGGCCGACCCGACGCGGCGCTTGCCAGTGCGGCAACCAATGCGCTCAGCAAGATCGCGACGGCTTCGCCGGAAGATCTGCGCGATCGCATGGCGAATAGCGGGCTGTGGGCTGTTCCGGCCAGCTGGGACAATGCGACGACGCCGCTGCTCGCGACAGTCCGTGAATCGATGCGGAGCGAGAAGACCCTTTACATTTCCTATGCCGACGAGGCGGGCAATGAGACCGAACGGCCGATCTGGCCGGTGACGCTCGCCTATTATGAGAAGAAGCAGATCGTGGGCGCCTGGTGCACGTTGCGGCAGGATTTCCGCAATTTTCGCATCGACCGGGTGCGTGATGCAGAACTCAGGACCGAGGTGTTCGGCAAACGGCGTGTGATCCTGCTGAAGGAATGGGAAGCGATCTGGTCGAGCCGCACGAAACCGGACGATTCCGCCTCCTGACACAGCCTGTCAGGAGGGGTGGAGCATGGTCTTTTCAGCGGCGAATGAGCGCCGAAATGGAGAGACAAAATGGATTTCACCCCCTTCACCATCGCCATCCCCGACGCCGATCTCGAGGATCTTCGCATCCGGCTCGAAGGCGCACGCTGGCCGCATGCGACGAGCACCGACTGGAGCCATGGCCAGCCGGTCGGCTTTGTGCGTGAGCTCACCGAGCAGTGGCGGAAGAGCTTCGACTGGCGCAAGGCGGAGGCGCGACTGAACTCGCATGCGCAGTTCACCACGGAGATCGACGGCCAGCGCATCCACTTCATCCATGTGAAGTCGAAGGAGGCGAACGCCATTCCACTGCTGCTGCTGCATGGCTGGCCGTCGAGCATCTATGAATTCATCGATGTGATCGGGCCGCTGACCGATCCGGTGGCGCATGGACTCGATGCGGAGGTGGCGTTCGATGTCGTGATCCCGTCCCTACCCGGCTACGGCTTTTCGACGCCTCTGACGGCGACCGGCTGGGACAGCGCGAAGATGGCAAAGGCCTTCGACGGGCTGATGAAGGGGCTTGGTTATGAGCGCTATGGCGCGCAGGGCGGCGATGCCGGTGGGTTGGTGGTGCGCGAACTCGGTATTCTCGCGCCGCAGGGTTTGATCGGCATCCATCTGCAGCAGGTGTTTGCGTTCCCCAACGGGACGCCGGGAGAGTTCGACGCGCTGTCGCCCTTCGAGCGCGAGGGTTTTGCCAATCTCGACGGCTTCCTGAAGTACAATGGCTACCAGTACATCCAGCAGAAGCGGCCCGGCACGCTGGGCTATGGGCTGGTCGATTCGCCGGTGGCGCAGCTGGCGTGGAACACCGAGCTGTTCTTCGGCTTCGATGGCGCGGGCGTGCAATATACCGATCGGGAGCGCTTCCTCGTCCACGCCTCGATCTATTGGTTCACCGCGAGCGGTGGGTCGTCGGCCAACCACTATTTCGAGGATGCGCAGAGCAGCGCGGGCTATCGCGAAGACCGCAACGAGACGCCGACCGGCGTGTCGGTGTTCCCGTGGGATTTCCGCTCGGTGCGCAGCTTCGTCGAGCGCTCGACCAATGTGGTCTATTGGCGCGAAATGCCGGAGGGCGGCCATTTCGCGGCCGCCGATAGTCCCGCGCTGTTTGTGGACGAGATGCGGAGTTTCTTTCCGCAGGTGAAGTGACGTCTCTTTTTTGCTCTGTCCGAGCGGGCCTAAGGAGGCTCGCTCAGCCAACCGCCCTCTCGACCGTCATCCCGGGGCCTGACACGGGACTTAGCTGGACGCGCCGCTGGGTGGCCGGGCCAAGCCCGGCCATGACGACTGAGGGAAAATGATTGTGCTGTTATCTTTTTTGCTCTGACCGAGCGAGCCGAAGACGACTCGCTCGGTGAACCGCTAGTTCACCACCGTCTCGACCTCATGCGCAGTGCGCACCAGATGCGAAAAGGGGCAGATGTCGTGGGCGGCTTTGATTGTCGCTTCGACGTCAGCCTTTTCCCAGCCTGGGACATGGGCTTCGAGCTTGGCGACGATCGAGTAGCCGACATTGTCTTCGCGATCGGCGAAACTGACATAGGCATCGACGGTGGATTCGGGCGGCAGCTTCTTGCCTGCTTTGCGCGCGGCGGCACCCATGGCGCCGAGGAAGCAGGCGGAATAGGCCAGCGAAAACAGCTGCTCGGGATTGGTGCCCGGGCCATCGTCGCCACCCATGGCCTTGGGGGTCGAGAAGCGGACGGCGACCTTGCCATCATCGGTGCTGGCTTCGCCGACGCCGCGGCCACCATGCAGGGCCGTGCCATGCGCTGTGTAAACGATCTTCATTTTCTTGCCTCGCTGTGAATGAGCGCTCCGTGATTGGCCGGAGCAAGTGAAAGCCCAATATCGCGAATTTCGATTGTGCACAATGCAATTGTGTGCAATTTGTATTGGAGGAGATCGTTACGATGGCCAGCCTCAAGCTCGACGACCAGCTCTGCTTTTCGATCTACGCGGCGAGCCATGCCTTCAACCGCTTTTATAAGCCGTTGCTCGGGCCGCTGGGCCTGACCTACCCGCAATATCTCGTGCTGCTAACGCTGTGGGAGGATGACGGGTTGCCGCTCAAGGCGATCGGGGAGCGGCTGACGCTCGATTCCGGCACGCTGACGCCACTGCTGCGGCGCATGGAGCAGGCGGGACTGGTGGTGCGGGAACGCGACGCTGTCGACGAACGGGTGGTGCGTATCCAGCTGACGGCGAGAGGGAAAAAGCTGCGCTCGAAGGCGGAAGCGTTCCCGAGCCATATCCGCGCCGCATCTCAATGCTCTGCAGCAGAGCTGGGTACGCTGCGTCAGCTGGTGTTTGCGCTGCGGGACGATCTCGACGCGGCGGCGGCCTAGCTGGCGCTGGACTTCGCGGGCTGGACCGGCTTTTGTGCGAGCCGAGGAGACCAGTATGACTAAGGCCCTGTTCACGACACTTGGACCGCGGACGCGCGAGCAGCTCGGCATGATCCTGCCGCATGAGCATGTGTATGTCGATCTGCGGACGCCGGACCAGCCGGGCTATGCCTCGGGCGAGGCGGCGAATGTGATCGCGCTGATGGGGCCGCAGATCGAGCGGATCAAGGCGCTGGGCATCACGGCTTTGGTCGAATGCACGACAGGCGGCGTGGGCCGGCGCGCCGATTTCGATCTCGCGGTGTCGAAGGCGACGAATTTCCCCATCGTCGTGCCGACCGGCAATTATCGCGAGCCGTGGATCCCCGAATGGGTGAAGAGTGCCAGCGAGGCGGAGCTCGAAGCCTGGATGCTGCGCGAACTGACGACGCGTTTTGACGAGGCCGATTACAAGGCCGGCTGGATCAAGATCAGTGCCGGCGATGACGGGATCACGCCGCTCGAAGCGACGATCTTGCGGGCGGCGGTGCGGGCGTCGATGGCGACGGGCGCGATCATCGGCAGCCATACGATCAAGGGGCGCGTGGTGATGGACCAGCTCGACATCATCGAGGCAGAGGGCGGCGATCTGGGCCGCTTCATATCTATCCACACACAGGCGGAGCCGGATTTTGCGCTGAACCTCGCGGTGGCCGAGCGCGGCGCCTGGATCGAGTATGACAATATCGGCTGGGTGGATGATGAGGCGCTGATCCCATTGATCCTCAAGGTGATCGAGGCGGGACGCGCCGATCAATTGCTGCTGAGCCACGATATGGGGTGGTTTGACCCTGCCCTGCCCGGCGGCGGCGTGCCGAAACCCTATACGCACCTGAGCGAGGTGATGATCCCCAAGCTCGAAGAGCGTGGCGTCGATGCGCAGACGATGGCGCTGCTGACGCATGCCAATCCGTTCGAGGCGTTTGCGCGGCCGCTGTAGGGACGCACGGGATTAGGCGGGCGTAGCGGGTGTTATGCTGTCATGCCGGATGATCCGGCGAGGGAGAGTTTCATGGGACAGTTGATCCGCGGCGCGGGGGCCGCTTTGTTGCTCGCTGCGCTGGCGATGCCGCTTCCGGCGTTGGCGGTCGATACGGGCGGCAATGACACGACCGAAGCGCCAGCGGTGCCGACGCTTGACGAGGCGCGGGCCGATATCAAGGCCAATGACTGGGATGGCGCGATCGCCAAGCTTAAGCTGATCGTCGCGGCAAATCCCAACAGCGCCGACGCTTACAATCTGCTTGGCTATTCATTCCGCAATGCAGGCAACACGACGCGCGCCGGGCAGGCCTATGACACGGCGCTGAAGCTCGACCCGTCGCATAAGGGCGCGCTCGAGTATCAGGGCGTGCTGTTCGTGAAGCTGGGTGAGACGGAGAAGGCCAAGGCCAATCTCGCGAAGCTCAAGACGCTCTGCGGCACCGATTGCGAGGAATATGAGGACCTCGCGAAGGCGATTGGCGGCTAGGCTCGCTCAGCCGAGATAGATCTTCAGCGCCTTGAGCGAATGAATGGGCAGCAGCGGGATCAGCACCGGGACGCGGCGGACGTAGTTCTGATACGCCGCGTCGGTGCCGTAGCGCTCGGCCTGCTTGAGTTCGAGGCGGCGGGCGGAGCCGAGCATGATGAGCTCGATGCAGACGAGGCCCGTGAGCGCGACGAGCCAGTTGAGGACGCTATGATAGGCCGCGATGCCTGACGCGAACGCGCCGAACCAGAACAGCATTTCACCAAAATAGTTCGGCGAGCGCACGATGGCGAAGAGGCCGGTGCTGACGAACCGCGATGGATTGGCGGCCTTGAGCCGCGCCTTCTGCGCGTCGGCGGCGGTTTCGAGCGCGAGGCCGAGGACCATGATGACCACGCCGATGGCGAGGCTGGGGACCGACGCGCCGATCGATGCGGATGACAGGCTGAAGAGAGCGGGCGAGGCCATGGTCACATAGAGCGCCGAGACGCTGAGCCAGATCGCCAGTTTGGCGCCGGAATTGATGCCGGCGCTGCGAGCCTTGGAGGCTTCGAGTTCGCGGGTGAAGGAGGGGCTGGCTTCGCGCATGATGAGGAAGCCCGAAAGCCGCAGACCGTAGGCGGCGAGGAGCAGCAGTTGGGCCATCAGCCAGAAATCGAGCGTGGCGCGATAGAGCAGCGCGAACAGCACTGCCTGCGCGGCAATCGAGAAGCCGTAGCCGAGGCTGATGAACCAATCGACGCGGCGGAAGCCGAGCGCCGAGATGGCGAGGCAGAGGGCGAAGGCGATGCCCAGATGAGCCCAGGGCATATTGGCGAACAGCAGATCGGGCATGACGGAAACCTAGCGGCAATGCCGCGATACGGGCGCGCGGCGCCAGCGGATCACGCGGCGCCCATGCTGATGCGGTAGCTCAGGGCTTCGGCGATATGCGGGCGGGTGACTTTTTCGGAGCCGCCGAGATCGGCGAGGGTGCGGGCGACTTTCAGCACGCGGTGATAGGCGCGGGCCGAGAGCGAGAAGCGCTCGGCGGCCTGCAGCATGAGGTTCTGGCTGTCCTTGTCGGGATCGACGACGGCTTCGATGAGCGTCGCGGGGGCGGCGGCATTGGTGAAGATTTCGGGATGGCCGGCCTTGAGGTAGCGCTCGCGCTGGATGTCGCGAGCGGCGCGGACGCGGGCGGCGACGGCAGCCGAGGGTTCGGCGGTCGAGGGCGCGATCATGTCGGCGGCGCTGACGGCCGGGACGTTGACGCGGATATCGATGCGATCGAGGAACGGGCCTGAGATGCGGCTCTGGTAGTCGGCGGCGCAGGCATCGCCGCGCTTGCAGGTGTGGCCCGGCGTGCCGGCCAGCCCGCATTTGCAGGGGTTCATCGCGGCGATGAGCTGAAAGCGCGCCGGGAAGGTGACGCGCGCATTGGCGCGGGCGATCACGGTTTCGCCGCTCTCGAGCGGCTGGCGGAGGCTGTCGAGTACGGCGGGGGCGAATTCGGGCAGCTCGTCGAGAAACAGCACGCCATTGTGGGCCATCGAGACCTCGCCGGGCCTGACCTTGAGGCCGCCGCCGACCAAAGCCGCCATCGAGGCCGAATGATGCGGGGCGCGGAACGGCCGGCGGTCGCTGAGCGCACCGCCCGCCAGTTCGCCGGCGATCGACTGGATCATCGACACATCGAGCAATTCGCGCGGATTGAGCGGCGGCAGGATGGAGGGCAGGCGCTGGGCGAGCATAGATTTGCCGGCGCCAGGCGGCCCGACCATCAGAAGGTTGTGGCCGCCGGCGGCTGCCAGTTCGAGGGCCCGCCGCGCCAACTCCTGCCCACGGACCTCGCTCAGATCGGGCAGGCCGGCGGCGCTGTCGTGGCGGCGCGGCATGGGGCGCGAGCAGAGCTGGTAGCCACCCAGATGATTGACGAGGGCGAGGAGCGAATCCGGGGCGACGATTTCGATATCGTCGCCGGCCCACGCCGCTTCGGGGCCGGATGGCGCCGGGCAGACGATGCCCAGATTGCGACCATGCGCGGCGATGGCTGCGGGGAGCACGCCAGAGGTCGGGGCGAGCCGGCCGTCGAGGCCGAGTTCACCCAGCGCCAGATAGCCATCAAGCGCGTCGGCGGGGAACGCCCCGATCGCCGCCATCAGGGCCAGGGCGATGGGCAGATCGTAGTGGCTGCCCTCCTTGGGCAGGTCGGCGGGGGCGAGATTGATGGTGATACGCTTGGGCGGCAGGCCGAGGCCGGAGGCGACGAGCGCGGCTCGGACCCGCTCGCCGGCTTCCTTGATGGCCTTATCGGGCAGTCCGACAATGGTGAAGGAGCCGATGCCCGGCGCGATCTGCGCCTGAACATCGACCGGCACGGCGTTGATGCCCTGAAAGGCAACGGTCTGCACGCGGGCGACCATTTATTGTAATACCCTCAAAATATGAGGGGGAGCCTAGCAAGCGGCCGGGGGGTCAGCAAGAACATTTAGTGAACGACTGCTATTGGCCGTTGTGTTGCGCCCGCGCCCTGGGCTTGGCCAAGGGCTTGGGTTGCCAGATGAGCATCATTCCGTGGCCGCCGGCCACGACGCCGCCTCTGATGTCGGCCGAGAACACGCCCTGCTTCCGCGAGAGGCGGCACGATGGGTTGATGATGAAACTACGCGGCCATATCGAGTCCTCGTCGAACAAATGCTGGATGTCGCTGTAGTCGATATTGATCTTGTCGACGAAGCAGAGATGTTCGGGTTCGATGTAGAAATAGGGTTCGTTGAACGCGCATTTCACGCTGAACGAGAAAGTGCGCTCGTCGTTCTCATTGCCCCCTTCGAATTGGAGGAATGTGACCTCATGCTCACGACTCTTGAACCGGGCGCGGTCGACCTTGTCTGTCGTCATATCGTCCAGCGATACGACGTGCCCGATCATGGCATCGCCGCCGCCCGAAGAACCTCGGCTCAATCGGTAGGTCTGAGCAAACGATCCCTCGACCGCTGTCCGATCATAGGTTGCCGGGACGACGAGATTGTTAACGACTATGCTCGAGTTCAGCAGGTCGTCACCCAGCGAGGCATCGGCCGTTATGGCGACGCGATAGTGCTTCTGCGGCTTGAGAAGCGTCATCTCCTGATCGGACTCCCAGAAGTAGCTTCCGGGATCGTCGGGATCTCGCTTCAGGGTATTGTCCCATTTTGTGAAATGGACGAGACCGTGATCCGCGAAGGCGGGCTGCATGACGGCCTGCTTTAGGTTTTCGCTGAGCTTGGGGTTGGCGATGGTTTCCTTGACCAAGGCGTCGAGGAACTCGCCTTTCTTTAGTAGCGTGTGAGTTATCGTCCTGACCTCTAGTGGCGACAGCTTTTCGGCCTCGCCCGACAGAAGAACGTCACGGGCCAGGTCTCGGCGGACGGCCTCCTGGTCACGGCGGCGCTCGATCGCACTGATCTTTTCGTCCTGGCGCCTCGTGACAATGTCGAAGAACAGCGTAACCAGAACACCAACGAACACGGCGACGAAAAGCTCACTATTCAGCGATTCGAGGCGAAATTGTCGCGTCTCCAGATCGAAGACTGTGAAAAATCCTGTAGCAAGTACAACCAAGACGAATATTGTGATCTGCAATACGCGTATCACGCGGTACGGGCGCGTTTCGTCTTCTTGAATATTGCCCTTTTCGACGCTCACAATGTCCCTCATTCAAACTGTTCTGCGGGCACCCCCGCAGACAATTAATAAAGGGGTTCTCGATCAATAAAACAAGTTCTCGTTGACCATATCTCTTACGGCCGTTGCCGATTTTTTCGGTAACCAGGACCACGAGCCATGAGGATTGACATCGATAAGGTGCCAACGGCCGACGGAAAGTAGAAGATCGATACACATATAGGCCAGCCCCAGTCGTCCGATAACCGCGCGTCCGAGCAACTCCAATTGGGGATCGGCGATTTCCTCTACGCGCAATTTGGATACGGCAAGATTATCGCGCCAGTCTGGCGCCTGCCGTTCACCCACCGGCATTTCGATGGCGGTGCTGTGGAAGGCGCCGTCCGCGCCGATGATTGCGTAGAGACGGACTTCGCGCTCTGCAGGGATGTAGCGTTGGACGGCGAAACGCTGTTTCGTGGGCACTCTTAGCGGCGCCATCATCTGAGGTAGCAGTGATGCTGCGAGATAATTGCCCGCGCCATGCGATTTCTTTACGCCCAGCCCCGATTTGACCAGGTACTCGCCCTTGTCGTCCTGGCGTGCATCCAAGTGGTCGACGCCCTGATATAGTTCGAGTGCTGGAACAGCGACGAGGTCGCCCAGTGCGAAAAGCACTGATCTGTCGTAGGCGCGCAGCCATTTGAACGGATCACTGCGCAGCGAGACGCCCATATTCAGAAGGGTCAGCAAGAGCGCCACGCCATCGTAGAGGGCGGTTGCGTTCAGCTTTTGGTCGCTTGCCTCAAATGGAGAACGAAAGGGAAGGAAATGGACAGTGGAGCGCCGGTCCAGTTCCACCTCTGTGTCGCCCTGGGTGACGCTTATGTGCTCCGCACTGGCGCTTTGCGCGAGAGGAAGGTCGAGATTCAGGATGGCGATCGTCTTGGGTAGCTTACCAAGTTCGCGTTCGAACACGCCATTCGTAATTAGTACGCGCTGCATGCGCCCGCCCAAAAAAACACCCCGGAGCCAGATACTCCGGGGTCGATTTCAGTCGACAAATTTGATGTTAGCCGCCACCGCGCTTCATCGCGGCGACGGAGGTCTTCTTGCTGGCTTTGAACAGTTTCATCTCGATCTCCTACGCTGCCTACTGGCAGAAGCATTGCCCCAATATATAGGTAGGACCCACCCTTATGCAATAATCTGGCAGCATGTCCGCACGGCCAATAGACTAGGCCGTGGGGTATTACCACTGCATAAAGACGCTCCTAAGTCGTCGTACGTTGGCAGCCGTCGCTCGAACGCGCGGTCATAGGGACTTGCACGCGCGACTTGAACCGAAGCGGCTACCGTTTTGCCCATTAACCATAGTGGGAAATCAACGGCTTAGCGCAAGATTTCGTTAAGCGGGCCATGTTGATTCAAATCCCATGTATCCCGCTGTACCGACCCAAAACCCGACCCGGATCTGGAAGGGCATCGCCGCTATGGCGCTGCTCGTGCTGCTGGCCGCCTGTGGCCGTAGCCCGACCGATTATGTGGCGAGCGCCAAGAGCCCGAGCCAGATCGGCAAGCCGATCCATGGCGACAACCGTCCGCATCCGGGCGTAGCGAAGGCGCGGGCGCTGCCGATCCAGGGAATGGATGTGGCGCGCTATCAGGGGGCGATCGACTATTCCAAGGTCCGGGCTGCGGGCGTTCACTTCGTTTACATGAAGGGGACCGAGGGCAAGGACTATGTCGACCCGGCGTTCCGGACCAATTGGGCGCGCGCCAAATCGGCCGGCATGGCGCATGGCGTGTACCATTTCATGACCTGGTGCTCGACTGCCGCCGAACAGGCCGCCTGGTTCAAGAAGAACGTGCCCTACGACGCGACGGCGCTGCCGCCGGTGCTCGATCTCGAATGGAACCACGGCTCGAGCTGCAAGGTGAAATTCTCGCGCGCCGACGTGCTCGAGAAGGTGCGCGTGATGCTCAAGGCGATGGAAGAGCATACGGGCAAGCTGCCGATCATTTACACCGACATCCCCTTCCACAAAGACATTCTGGAAGGCGAGCATTTCGATAATCCGTTCTGGCTGCGCTCGACGGCGGCAGAACCGCCCGACCGTTACTCCAACCGCCGCTGGATGATGTGGCAGTGGACGCAGACCGGCGTGCTGAACGGTGTGGTCGGCGAAGTGGACCGCAACGCCTTCTATGGCGACGAGAACGACTGGACAGTGTTCCTCCTCACCGGCTGCGATCCGCGGCTCGTCGATGCGCTCGGACCCGAGGGTCGCTGCCGGCTGGTGAAATAGAACGCGACTCCCTTGTGCGGCCTTATTTGCGGGCTTAATTTTCCCTCGTGTGATTTGCCGGACAGCGGGTCTGGCGGCGAGATTGGGGAATGATCGATGGCCAAAGGTCAAATGAAATCCAACAAGGAAACCAAGAAGCCCAAGAAGGAAAAGCCGAAGGTGCTCGCCACCGCCGGTATGACCCCTGCCGTGTCGAACGCCGGCAAGAAGAAGTAAGGCTTCGCGGATAGCGATTTAGGGCCGCCTCCGGGCGGCCTTTTCTTTGCGGTCAGCCGAGGAGGCCCGAGCTCTTTATGCCGTCGAGCAGGAACTGGATGGCGAGGGCCGCCAGCAGCACGCCGACGATGCGGCTCACCACGGCGAGGCCGGTGATGCCGAGGAGGCGCTGCAGCGGGATCGCGACCAGCATGGCGAGATAGCAGACCACCAGGATCAGCAGCATGGCGGCGACGACCACCAGCCAGCCGACGCTGAGGACGCCCTGCGCGGTCGACAGCAGGATCACCGCGCTGATGGCGCCGGGGCCGGCGATCATCGGGGTGGCGAGCGGGAAGACTGAGATGTCGGGGCGCTTCAGGGCTTCGCTTTCTTCCTCGGGCGTCGTGCCGGTGCCGCCTGAATGGCGGGCGAAGACCATGTCGATCGAGATCAGGAGCAGCAGCACGCCGCCGGCGATGCGCAGCGCCGGGATGGTGATGCCGAAGAGGCCGAGCAGGGCGGCACCAAAGACCGCAAAGAACAGCAGGATGCCGGTGGCGGTCAGCGTGCCGCGCAGCGCCATCAGCCGCCGCTCGGTGGTGGTGTTCTTTTCCGTCAGCGCGGCGAAGACCAGCACCAGATCGGCCGGGCCGATGGTGGCAAAAAAGGTCGACAGCGCGAGGAGGAAGGTATCGAGACGCATCGGCGAACAATGGATGACCGCCGGGCGAAAGGCGAGGGGGCAGGGACCCAAATCAGCCGCAAAAGCCGGCGACGACGGGCGGTGTATGTTTCACATTGGCGATGATGAGCGAGACCAGCCTGTTCGACCCGCTGCCGATCGAACGCCGCGCGCCCTGGGGCACGCTGGCGTCGTTCGCGCTGCATGGCGGGCTGGCGCTGGCGGTGATCCTGCTCTCGCCGCTGCGGCAATTGGTGGTGCCGCCGCCCGAGCCGGTGGCGGTAGACCTTGTGACGCCCGCGCAGTTTGCGGCGCTGACGCCGGTCGAAGCGCCGCCTCTGCTGAGCGTGCCGGTCGGGCCGGCGGAGGCGCCTGTGGCGCCGGATCGGCCTGCCGATACACCGGCACCAGACCGGTCAGAGGCGCCCGCGCCCGTAACGGCGCGGACGATGTATTCCGCCGATCTGCTCAAATCGCCGGCGATGGCCGGCGTGCGGCGGACACTGACGACGCTGGCCGACACCGAGCGGGTGATCCAGCTTTGCAATATCGAGGGGCTGGAGCAGATCCGCCACGCCGCGCCCTCCTATGCGCCCGATACGCTGGTGCCTTATGCGATGGGCGATCTCGAGGGCAGCGGGCTGGCGCTGATCGCCAGTGGCGGCGCGTTCCGGTCGCGGCGGCGCTGGTATGCCGTCAGCTTCACCTGCACGGCGGCGGCCGATTATTCGGGGGTGACGGCGTTTGTCTTTACGCTGGGCGCGGCGATCCCCGAGGCGGAGTGGGACGCGCATAGCCTCACGGTCGAGGACGCGGCCGAGTAGGCGGACCTCGCTTTGGCCGTGAAGCTTGTGGCACATGAGACGATGACCGATGTCCTGCCGATCGCGCTGCCCCTTGCCGACCCGCCGCGGCGGGACCGGCGGATCGTACCGTGGGCGGCGGTATCGGTTGCGGCGCATGTGATCGTGCTGAGCTTTCTGCTGCTGCCGCGCGGGCCGCTGCCGCCGGTGGAGCTGGCGTCGATTGATGTCGAGCTGGTGTCCAAAATTATGAGTTCGGAGGCGATGAGTTCGTCCGAGCCGCCGGTGCCGTCCTCCCAACCGGAAACATCGGAGGATGCGGCGAGCGCGGAAATGCCGTCGGGGGTGCAATCGTCGGAGATGCCGACTGCGCCCGACGCATCCACGTCTCAGGCGGGAGCGTCGGCTGAACCTTCGGCGGCCGCGTCCGCCGAGCCGGCGCAAGAGCCATCCACCGAGCCAGCGGCGGAACAGGTCGCGGAGGCAACACCGCCCCCACCACCGCCTGCGATGCCGCATATGCGGCCAATGCCCATTCCCGTGGGACCGGGCGCCGAGCCTTCTGAGTCGGAGCTTGCGGGTGATCCGTCGGCTGCGCCGGAGGAGAGTTCTGCCGAGGCGAGGGCAATCCCCGACAATGGCGGCGATACGGCAGTCGCCATTGCCGATGAAGCCGCGGCCGCGCCACCGCCAATCGACAAGGGATTGCTGCAGGCCAGCAAGCGGTTCTATCTCGATGCGATGCTGGACAGCCAGGGCATGGCCAATGCTCGCGAGGCCCTGGCGAAGATGGCGCCCGAGAAACGGTTGGCGCGCATTTGCAATATCGAGGCGATCGGACAGATCGGCAATGCGGGCGCCGATCTGACGCCCGACGCGCTCGTCGCCAATGCGTTCGCCGAGCCCGCCGTTGGTGGCGCGCATTTCGGCGCGAGTAATGGCGCGGTTCGCTCAAAGGGAAAGTGGTATTCAGTGGCCTATGAGTGTTCGCTCAGCACCGATCTCAGCGAGGTCACGGCCTTCGCTTTCCATGTTGGGAGTGACGTCACGGCGGCGATGGAAGCACGCATCGGCGCCAAGCCGCGCTAGCTATTTTACGCGCGCCGACACGACGGCGACGCCGTTGGCCATGGGGCGCTTCGCGTTCGGGCCGGTGAGATAGGGCCGGGCCATTTCGGCGGGGCCGGCATTGCGGACATCGGTGAAGCCCCGGCTTTCGAGGAAGGGGCCGATCTTGCCGCTGTCGATCGAGAAGGTCACCGCCTCGCCCATCATGCCGGTGAAGAAGCGGATGGTCCGCGCTTCGCCGCTGCTTATGTCGGCGGCGACGAAATAGTCGAAAACGACGACGCTGCCTGAGGCCGAATGCTGCGCGACGAAGGCCAGCGTGCGGTCGATGCCATCGGAGGTCAGGTACATCGTGACGCCCTGCCAGACGAACAGCGTGCGCTTCTCCTCGCGATAACCGGCAGCGGCCAGTTGCACACCAAGATCGTCGGTCTCGAAATCGACGCCGACGAATTTCACATTGGCGGGCAGCGGGTCGACGACAGCGCGCAGCGCCTTGCGTTTTTGCGCCTGGGTGACCGGATGGTCGACTTCGTAGACCGGGACCGCGGCGATCTCGGCGATGCGGTAGGTGCGGGTATCGAAGCCGGCGCCTAGAATGACGATCTGGTCGAGACCAGCTTTCGCCTCGGCGATGATGAGATCGTGCACATAGCGCTCGCGCACGATGGCGAAGTTCAGCATCGGTTCGACGCCGATGAGACCCAGCACGCCCAGCGCCGACATCAGCCTTACGCCGTGGAGGCTCACGGGATTGACGAAAGAGGCTGCATAGGGATCGGAGCTGATGCGCTCGCTCTCGGGCCGCGCCATCTCCATCGCGCGCACCAGCGCTACGCCGCGCGCCGTGCTCATGGGCCGAAGCTTCACCATCAGGCGCGGCGCTTTTCGATGGCGTCCCAGATCATCGGCGCGATGTCGGGGCCGCCGAAGCGTTTGATCTCGCGGATGCCGGTTGGGGAGGTGACGTTGATTTCGGTGAGGTAGCCGCCGATAACGTCGATGCCGACAAAGATCATGTCGCGCGCCTTGAGCGCCGGCGCGATGCGGGCGCAGATTTCGCGCTCGCGGTCGGTGAGCTCGCTGAGCTCGGGGCGGCCGCCCACATGCATATTGGAACGGGCTTCGCCTTCCGATGGAATGCGGTTCAAGCCGGCGATCGGTTCGCCATCGATGATGATGATGCGCTTGTCGCCCTTCCTCACTTCGGGGAGATAGCGCTGGATCATGAAGGGTTCGCGGAAGGACTGCTCGAAGAGCTCCAACAGCGAAACCAGATTATGGCTGCCCTCTTCGATGAAGAAGACGCCGGCGCCGCCATTGCCGTAGAGCGGCTTGACGATGATGTTGCCATGCTCCTTGCGGAAGGCCTGGATCTGCGCGCGATCGCGGGTGATCAGCGTCGGCGGCATCAGATCGGGGAATTCGGTGACGAGGATTTTCTCGGGCGCGTTGCGCACGGTCGCGGGCGGGTTCACCACATAGGTCTTGGGGTGAACGCGCTCGAGCAGATGGCTGATCGTGATGTAGTTCATGTCGAAGGGCGGGTCCTGCCGCATCAACACCACATCGTAACGCTGGAGGTTCTTGCGCGAGGCCTCGCCCAGCTTGAAATGCTCGCCCTTGGGCTTATCGAAGACTTCGACGGCGGCGGTGTCGGCGGAGAGGACATTGTCACGCAGGCCAAGCGAGCCGACGGTGTAGTAGTCGAGACTGTGGCCGCGCTCCTGCGCCTCGAGCATCATGGCGAAGGTTGAGTCCCCCGCCGGATTGATTGAGGCGATGGGGTCCATCTGCACGGCGATTTTGAGCATCAGATCAGTCCGGTGGCGTCGAAGGCGTTGACGATGTGGCGCGGCCACGCGAAGGGCGCAAGGAAAATCACGTCGAAGCGGAGGGGCGAGTTGGCGATCGCCGGGCGGTGGATCAGCCAATATTGCGCGGCGCGGACAATGCGCTTGCGGTTGACGGCTTCGAGGGCCCGCGCCTCTTCGGACGAGAAGGAGCGCGATTTGACCTCGACGAAGACGGTGACTCCCCAGCGCTGGGCGATGAGATCGATCTCGCCGAGGGGGGTTTTCACGCGCTGGCCGACGATGCGGTAGGCCTGCGCGCGGAGGAACAGCGCAGCCCAGAACTCGGCGCGGCGCCCGGCGCTCTCGGCGAAGCGCCGGAAGCTATTTTTGCGCTTTGAGGGCGAGGGCGGCATCGTAGACCTCTTTGCGCTTCAGCCCGAAGCGGTCGGCAATCTCATCGACGGCGACGCGGAGCGGCTGGCCTGTCATGGCGGTTGCCAGCGCCGCGCCCCATTCATCGGGATCGACGGTAATATCTGCAGCGCCTGCCACGAGAATGACGGCCTCGCCCTTTTCAGCCTCGGCGAAGAGCGGCGCGAGCTCGCCCAGGGAGCCGCGCGACACACGCTCGAATTTCTTGGTGAGCTCCAGCGCCACGACCGCCTGCCGGTCTGGCCCAAAGATTTCGGCCATGGCGGTGAGCGTGTCGCCGATGCGGCGCGGCGATTCGTAGAACACCAGCGTTTCGCGGCGGGTCTTCAGGTCCCGGAGTGCGGTTTTGCGGCCTTCGTCTTTGGGCGGCAGGAAGCCGAGAAAGCTGAAGGCATCGGTGGGAAGGCCGGCGACCGTGAGCGCGGCGAGCAGGGCCGAGGCGCCCGGCGCGGCGAACACCGGCAGGCCGGCTTCGCGCACCGCGCGGACCAGCGGAAAGCCCGGGTCGCTGAGCAGCGGCGTGCCGGCGTCAGAAATGAGGGCGACGCGGCCGCTGCGCGACAGATCGGCAATGATGGTGTCGATCAGCGCCCGCTCATTGTGCTCGTGCAGGGCTTTGCGCGGCGTGGTGATGCCGAAATGCTCGCTGAGCTTGGCGGAGGTGCGGGTGTCCTCGCAATAGATCACATCGGCGGCGGCGAGGGTTTCGAGGCCACGGATGGTGATGTCGCGCAGATTGCCGATCGGCGTTGCCACGACATGGAGGCCCGGCGGCAATTCGGGCGCCTCGAACGCCGTCCCCGCGATGAAATACCAGCGCTCGCCCAAATCGACCCGACCTACAAACTGTCCTGAGAACTCCTCAATCCAATGCTTTAAGGAGGGCTCCCCGTTTTGTATAGGACGAGAGCCGGGCTCGCTTCCGGCCGCTTCGAGGACCATCGCTTGCCAGATACGCAGATCAGCCGCAGAGCCTTGTTGAGCGGATTGTCGCTTCTGACGCTTTCGGCCTGCAGCATGGGCAGTTTCGACTTCGGCGATTTCGGCGGGCCGACGAACCCACCCGACAATGGCCAGAATTTGCCGCTGGCGCAGGGCCAGACCTTCGGCAATGGTCCGGTGCGCGTGGCCATGCTGCTGCCGCTGACGGGCGACGCGTCGGCGGTGGGTGCATCGATGTCGGGCGGGGCGCAACTGGCGATGGAGTTCATCGCCGGCAATACCAATATCCAGGACAACATCACGCTGGTGGTCAAAGACACGGGCGCCAGCGCGCAGGGCGCGGCGCAGGCAGCGCAGCAGGCGGTGAGCGAAGGCGCGAGCCTGATCCTCGGGCCGCTGAAGGCCGATCAGGTGACTGCGGCGGGCAGCATTGCACGGGCCGCCGGCATCCAGCTCATCGGCTTTTCCAACAATTCGGGTGCGGCGCAGCCGGGGGTGTATCTGCTCAATGTGTTGCCCGAGAGCGAGACCAAGCGCTCGCTCGGCTATGCCAAGACGCTGGGCAAGCGGGCCTTTGCGGGGATTTTCCCCAACACCAGTTTCGGCCGCATCCAGCAGGGCGCGTTCACGCAGGCCGCCGCCGATCTGGGGCTGCGCGTTGTCGGCGTCTATTCGTTCGGCTCGGAAGCGGAAGCCCGCGATGTGGTGGCGCAGATCGCACCGACGCTGCAGGCGGGACAGGTCGATACGCTGTTCCTCCCCGACCGCGCGACTGCGCCGAGCTTCGGCGTGCTGCTCGAAGAGGCGAAAATCGCCGGCGGCCCCATCCAGATCATCGGCTCGGCTGACTGGAACGGCGATCAAGCCATCGCCTCGACGCCTTATCTCGCGGGCGCGCTGTTTCCTGCGGTGGACGACACCGGCTACCAGGCGCTGCTGCCCACCTACTCGCAGAAATTCGGCGCAACGCCGCATCCCTTCGTCACCATCGCCTATACGTCGGTGATCCTCGCCAACGTCTCGTCGCTGTCGATGGGCACGCCACGCTACGACCGCTCGCTGCTCACCGCCCCCGGTGGCTTCAACGGCCGCGACGGCGTGTTCCGGTTCTTGGCCGATGGGCGGAGCGAGTATGCGCTGGTGATGAAGCGGGTGACGGTGGGCGGGTCGCAATTGGTGGATGGGGCGCGGATTTGATCGATTTCGATCGGATCGAACTGGTGATGCAGGAGGCGGGTGGCGCGGCAATCCGGGCTGGCATCCGTAGGGCTCATATCTGGGCCATCTACTCTCTCGAGAACCACAAGACCTGCAACTCGCTCTGGCACTCAACCTGCGCGACAGTATTTCGCTCTCGCTTGCAGCGCCCGACGCCCCGTTGCGGTCCGATCTAGCAACGATCGTCGATGAAGCTATCGTCCACCACGGGGCGCGGCCCGAGATTGCGATCATCGGCTATGTCGACCTTCAAGGAGCCGACGCAATCATGGCCGCGCACGAATATACTCGCGAGGCTGACGACGGGACGCTCAGATATCGTAGGGCGAACTAAGCCGCCAGATCAGCGACCACGGCGTCCAGCACCGGCCAGCCCTTGTCCGTCACCCGGATGAAGCCGTTGGGCAGGGTCTCGACGAAGCCGATGCGTTTGAGTTCGTCGATCTGTTTCTGATCGATCTTGCGGCCTGAGAGGGTGGCGAAGCGGGCGGGGTCGATGCCTTCGCGGAGGCGGAGGCCCATGACGAGGAGTTCGTCGCCTTCTTCTTCCCAGCTGAGGACATCGTCGGTGGTCATGCCATGACCGCGCGCGGCGACTTTGGTCTGCCAGTCGAAGGGCATTTTCTCGACAGCGGTGGCGTGGCGCTTGCCGTCGATCAGGAGACGCCCATGCGCGCCGGGGCCGATGCCGGCATATTCGCCATAGCGCCAGTAGATCAGATTGTGGATCGATTCTTGGCCATGCCGCGCATGGTTCGAGATCTCATAGGCCGGCAGGCCGGCATCCTTGGTGAGGTCCTGCGTCAGCTCGTAGAAATCGGCGCTCAGATCCTCATTCGGCATCTTCAGCTTGCCGGCATTCCAGAGGTCGAAATAGCGCGTCCCCATCTCGATGGTGAGCTGGTAGAGCGAGATGTGGCCCTGCGCCAGCCACAGCGCTTCCTTGAGCTCGTCTTCCCAGTCGCTCAGCGACTGTTTGGGGCGCGCATAGATGAGGTCGAAGCTCGAGCGCGGGAAGATCGATTGCGCGAGGCGCACCGCGGTGATGGCTTCTTCGACCGTATGCCGGCGGCCGAGTTCGGCGAGCGGGCCGGGACGCAGCGACTGGACGCCGAGCGAGACGCGATTGACGCCGGCGGCGCGATAGCCGCGGAAGCGATTGGCCTCGACCGAGGTCGGGTTGGCTTCGAGCGTGATCTCGGCTTTTGGAGCGATGTTCCAATATTGGCCGATGGTTTCGAGGATCTGCGCCACCGAGCGCGGGTCCATCAGCGATGGCGTGCCGCCGCCGAAGAAGATCGACTGCACCGTGCGGCCCTTGGTCAGGCGCGCGAAATAGGCGATCTCCTGCTTATAGCTATCGACATAGGCCTGCTCGTCGAACTCGCCGCGATGGACATGCGAATTGAAGTCGCAGTAGGGACATTTGGCGGCGCAGAACGGCCAGTGGATATAGACACCGAAGAGGCCGTTGCCGCGGTTATCAGTCTCGGTCATGGGGCGCCTCCCACAATGTCATTCCCGCGGAGTCGGGCATGACATCGGGAACGAAAATGGCGCCGCGTGGCAGCTCAAGACAGCTCAATCGCGCCCTCCACGAATTTTGCGAAGGCCTTGGCGCGGTGGCTGAGGCCCACTTGTCCTGGTGCCCAGCTGTGTTTCGCCGAGGATGGCATTTCGCCGAAGGTAATGTCGAAACCGTCGGGCATAAAGATGGGATCGAAGCCGAAGCCTTTGTCTCCGCGCGGCGGCCAGACCATCGTTCCAGTCGCCTGGCCGACATAGAGATCGTCGCGGCCGTCGGGGTGGGCGAGGCAGAGCGTGGCGTTGAACGAACCTTTGCGGAGGCCCGGCGAATTGGCGCCGATCGCCTGCAGCCGGTCCTCAACGCGCCGCATCGCCAGCTGGTAATCGCGTCCCGTCGGGGTCTGCGCCCAATCGGCGGTGTAAACGCCGGGCTCGCCATCAAGCGCATCGACGGCGAGACCGGAATCATCGGCCAGCGCCACCATGCCTGCGGCCCTGGCGGCGGCATGCGCCTTGAGGCGGGCGTTCTCGATAAACGTCGTTCCAGTTTCTTCGGGTTCGGGCAGCTTCAGATCGCCGGCCGAAATCAGCACCAGCCCAAGCGGCGTGAACAGCTCGCGAAACTCCGCCAGCTTGCCCGCATTGTGCGTGGCAATCAGCAGTTTCTCGCCGCGCTTGAGCCGGGGGAGAGTCATGCGGAGAGCGCCACCTTCTGCAGCTCGGTCAGTTCCGTGATGCCCTTTTCGGCCAACTGCATCAGGCTTTCGAGCTCTTCGCGCGAGAATGGCGTCTGTTCGGCCGTGCCCTGGATCTCGACGAATTTGCCGGAGCCCGTGAGAACGAAATTGGCATCGGTCTCGGCCTCGACGTCTTCGAGATAGTCGAGATCGAGCACGGGGGTGCCGCGGTAGATGCCGCAGGAGATGGCGGCGACGGAATCGCGCAGCGGCTCGCCCTTGGTGAGGCCGCGCGCCTTCAGCCACTGAATCGCGTCATACATGGCGATATAGGCGCCGCTGATCGAGGCGGTGCGGGTGCCGCCATCGGCTTCGAGCACGTCGCAATCGAGGGTGATCTGGTTCTCGCCCAAAGCCGCCATATCGACCACGGCGCGTAGCGAGCGCCCGATGAGGCGCTGGATTTCCTGGGTGCGGCCGGATTGTTTGCCGGCGGCGGCTTCGCGGCGGGTGCGGGTGTTGGTGGAGCGCGGGAGCATGCCATATTCGGCGGTGACCCAGCCGAGGCCGGAATTGCGGCGCCAGCTGGGGAGGCTGGTTTCGATCGAGGCGGTGACGAAGACCTTGGTGTTCCCGAAGGTGATGAGGCAGCTGCCCTCGGCCTTCTGGGCGACATTGCGCTCGATCGTGACGGCTCGCATCTGGTTGGCTTCGCGGCCGGACGGGCGCATGTGGTCTCTCGGGTTGATTGCGTGTTAACCGCCTCTTAACCCTAGCCTCTCGTGGCCACAACCCGGCGCCGCCTTTCATCGACCGGCGTTTTTGCCTAGATGGTTACAGTCGCAATTTGATGGAAAGGCGCGAGCAGCGCCATGGCTAAAGGTCCGGACGATTTCCTGCAGGTTCTGAACAGCCGCAGCCAGGACATTTTCAGAAAGATCGTCGAGCGCTATCTCGAAACCGGCACGCCGGTCGGGTCGCGGGATTTATCACGCATGCTGTCGGTGGGGCTGAGCCCCGCCTCGGTGCGCAATGTGATGGCCGATCTCGAGGATCTGGGGCTGATCGCGGCGCCACATACCTCGGCCGGACGGCAGCCGACGCAGCAGGGATTGCGGTTTTTCGTCGATGCCATGCTGGAGGTGGGGGCGGTCAACGAGGCCGAGCGTAGCCACATCGCACGGCAGATCGAGGGTCAATCGGGCAAGCTCGAGGATCTGCTGACCGAGGCATCGACGGTTCTGTCGGGACTCAGCCACGGGGCCGGCGTGGTCATCGCGGCGAAGGCCGACATGGTGCTGCGGCATATCGAATTCGTGCGGCTTGATGCGACGCAGGGGATGGCGATCCTCGTCGGGCAGGATGGCTCGGTCGAAAACCGCGTCGTGCCGCTGCCACCGGGGCTAACGAGTTCGGCGCTGACGCAGGCTTCGAACTATCTGGCCAATCTGGCGGCGGGCAAGACCATCACGGAAGTGCGGGCCGCGGTGCGGGCGCAGCGGGCCGAACGGGTCGCCGAACTCGACGAATTGACGCAGAAGCTGGTCGATACAGGGCTGGCGACGCTGAGCGAAGGCAATGCAGCGCAATCGCCAACGGTGATCGTGCGTGGCCGATCCAACCTCCTCAATGACGCGATGGAATCAGAAGAGCTCAGCCGGATGCGGCGGCTGTTCGACGAATTGGAGCGGCAGGAGGGGCTGATCGACCTCCTTGGCGACGCCGACACGGCCGAGGGCGTCCGCATCTTCATCGGCAGCGAGAACAAGCTGTTTTCGCTCTCGGGCTCGTCGGTGATCCTCAGCCCGTACAAGGACGCCAACGAGAAGATCATCGGCGTGCTGGGGGTGATCGGCCCGACCCGGCTAAATTATGCGCGCATCGTGCCGGTGGTCGATTACACGGCGCAGGCTATCTCGGCGATCATGGCGCGGAAGAAGGGTTAGGGTTGAACTTTGCGGCCCGTTGGCCGATATCCCGGGTCAAATAGCCGGAACATCCGGCACTCCCGATAGTTTGAGGCTGATATGAGCGACGACACCATGGCGCAGGACGGGTTTGAGCCGCGTCCGGAGATGGAAACGCCCGAGGCTGCGGCGCCCGATCCGGTTGCGACGCTGACGACTGAAAACGCCGAGCTCAAGGACCGGCTGCTCCGCCTCGCGGCTGAGATGGACAATCTGCGCAAGCGCATGGACCGCGAAATCTCCGACACGCGGTCGTATGCGATCACCAAATTTGCTCGCGACATGCTGACGGCCACCGATTCCTTGAGCCGCGCCATGCTGGTGCTGCCGGCCGAAGCGCGGGAAACCGCCGACGGCCCGATGAAATCGCTGATCGAGGGCATCGAGCTCACCGAGCGCGAAATGCAGCGGCTGCTGGCCGTGCATGGGGTGAAGCCGATCGAGGCAGAGGGCCAGAAGTTCGACCCACACAAGCACCAAGCGATGTTCGAAGTGCCCGATCCGACGCGTCCCGAAGGCACGGTGGTGCAGGTCGTCCAGGCTGGTTACGCCATCGGCGACCGGGTGCTGCGGCCCGCCATGGTGGGTGTCGCCAAGGGCGGCGGCCCGGCCACGCCTCCGGGCGAAGGGCATATCGACAAGAACGTGTAGTTCGGCTGACCCGCGCTGAACTCGCGGCGCCAGAGCCCGGCTGGATCCCCGCTTTCGCGGGGATGACACCGTGGGTGGTCTGCGGGGCTCGGCGTAACTCGTCCTAGAGAAAATCGCTGATCTGCATGCGCCCGACACCCGCGGCGTTCATGCGGTCCCAGGCCTCTGCGAGGGAGTTGTTGTTGTCGATGGCGCGGGTGGCGTCTTCGATCACGGTGCATTCAAAGCCGGCGGCGAGGCCGTCCTGGGCGGTCCAGGCGACGCAGAAATCGGTGGCGAGGCCGCAGATAAAGAGGCGCTTGAAGCCGCGTTCCTGGAGGTAGCCGGCAAGGCCGGTCTGGGTGCGGTGGTCGTTTTCCTTGAAGCCGGAATAGGAATCGATCGTTTCGCGATAGCCTTTGCGGATCACCGCCTCGACATGGGGAATGTCGAGTGAGGTCGAGAATTCGGCGCCGCGGGTGCCGATGACGCAATGGTCGGGCCAGAGCACCTGGGGGCCGTAGGGCAGCTCGATGATCTGGAAGGGCGACATGCCCTCATGGCTCGAGGCGAAGGAAATGTGCCCGGCGGGGTGCCAGTCCTGCGTTTGCACGACATGACGGAAGCGGCGGGCGAGCGCGTTGACGGGCTCGATGATTTCATCGCCCCCGGCGACGGCTAATTTGCCGCCGGGGAGAAAATCGTACTGGATATCGACGACGATCAAGGCGTCGTCGGCCGTTAGTCGCATCGACATCCGGTCGCCTTACTGGGCCGAAGAGGAGGACGCATCGGCGGGGGCCGAGCTGGCGCCCGGCAGCAGTGCGGCGCACTCCTCGAAGGTATATTTGGCGTTGGCGCCGTCGCCCGAAATGGCGGTGGTCACTTCCGTCACGAGGTCGGCCTTGAGCTTATCGATCTGCTCCTGTGTGAAGCCCGCGTCGAGATGGGCCTTGACCGCCGCATCCGTCAGGGCGGTGCCGCCATCGATATAGGTCTGGGCCTCGGCCATCTGCTCGGAGGTGACGTCGGGGGGCGGATTGGAGAAGGCGACCGTCATGGCAGTGCCGCACCAGAGCTGCTTGCTGACGTCTTCGGAGACGGTCTGCGCCATCGCGCCGGTAACAAAGAGCGCCGGCGTCAGGGCGAGCGCAAGAATGAGCCTGTTCATCAATATGGTTCCTGTTGCATCGGGGGTTAAAGCATATCGGCGCTGATGCGCCAAGGAAGGACGCTTGCGCGACCCTGACCGCACCATTGTGACGGGAACGCGACGCGTGGGAAGCCCCGGAAAATAGCCGTCTCGGCGCTTGCAGGGCTAAAACCACGCCCCTATATACCGGCCAAGGCCCTGCGGATGGGTCAATTCTCCAAATTCAGCGAGGAGCCCGGTCCCTTAGGGGTCATACGAACTGCCGAAGTCATTGAGGAGTTCGGTGCCGGGTTCGCTTAGGAAAGAGGCAAGTAATGGCTAAAGTTATCGGTATCGACCTCGGCACCACCAATAGCTGCGTTGCAGTGATGGATGGCTCGACGCCCAAAGTGATCGAGAATTCGGAGGGCGCGCGCACCACGCCCTCGATGGTCGGGTTCACCAAGGATGGCGAGCGGCTCGTCGGCCAGTCGTCGAAGCGGCAGGCGGTCACCAACCCCGAAGGCACGCTGTTTGCGGTGAAGCGCCTGATCGGCCGCCGCTACGACGACCCGATGGTCAACAAGGACAAGGGTCTGGTCCCCTTCCATATCGTCAAGGGCGACAATGGCGACGCCTGGGTCGAGGTCGAGAACAAGAAATATTCTCCCTCCGAAGTCTCGGCCATGATCCTCACCAAGATGAAGGAAACCGCCGAAGCCTATCTGGGCGAAAAGGTGACGCAGGCGGTCATCACCGTTCCGGCCTACTTTAACGATTCGCAGCGTCAGGCCACCAAGGACGCCGGCAAGATCGCCGGTCTCGACGTGCTCCGCATCATCAACGAGCCGACGGCGGCAGCGCTGGCCTATGGCCTCGACAAGCGCAACACCGGCACCATCGCGGTCTATGACCTTGGCGGCGGCACCTTCGATATTTCCGTGCTGGAGATCGGCGACGGCGTGTTCGAGGTGAAGTCGACCAATGGCGATACCTTCCTCGGCGGCGAAGATTTCGACATGCGCCTCGTCGACTATCTGGCCGATGAGTTCAAGAAGGACCAGGGCATTGATCTGCGCAAGGACAAGCTTGCGCTGCAGCGGCTGAAGGAAGCCGCTGAAAAGGCCAAGATCGAGCTGAGCTCGGCCACGCAGACCGAAATCAATCTGCCCTTCATCACCGCCGATGCCTCGGGTCCGAAGCATCTGACGCTGAAGCTGACCCGCGCCAAGTTCGAGCAGCTGGTGGACGATCTGATCCAGCGCACGGTCGAGCCGCTGAAGCAGGCGATCAAGGATGCTGGCGTCACCCTCGCCCAGATCGACGAAGTCGTGATGGTCGGCGGCATGACCCGCATGCCCAAGGTCTACGAGGTGGTGAAAGCCTTCTTCGGCAAGGAGCCGCATAAGGGCGTCAACCCGGACGAAGTCGTGGCGCTCGGCGCTGCGATCCAGGCCGGTGTGCTGCAGGGCGACGTCAAGGACGTGCTGCTGCTCGACGTGACGCCACTATCGCTCGGCATCGAGACGCTGGGTGGCGTGTTCACCCGCCTGATCGACCGCAACACGACGATCCCGACCAAGAAGAGCCAGACCTTCTCGACCGCCGAGGACAATCAGAGCGCAGTGACGATCCGCGTGTTCCAGGGCGAGCGCGAAATGGCGGCCAACAACAAGCTGCTCGGCAATTTCGACCTCGCCGGCATTCCCCCGGCACCGCGCGGCGTGCCGCAGGTCGAGGTCACTTTCGACATCGACGCCAACGGCATCGTCAATGTGACGGCCAAGGACAAGGGCACCGGCAAGGAGCAGCAGATCCGCATCCAGGCTTCGGGTGGCCTCAGCGACGCCGACATCGACCGCATGGTCAAGGAAGCGGAAGCCAACGCCGAATCCGACAAGAAGCAGCGCGAAGTGGTGGAAGCCAAGAACGGCGCCGAGAGCCTCGTCCATTCGACCGAAAAGTCGATGAAGGATTATGGCGACAAGGTCGGCCCCGACGAGAAGGCTGCCATCGAAGCCGCGCTCGCCGATCTCAAATCGGCGCTCGAGGGCGACGATCCGGAAGCTATCAAGGAAAAGACCAACACTTTGGCCGAAGCCTCGATGAAGCTGGGCGAGGCCATGTACAAGGCATCGCAGGCCGAGGCGGAAGCCAAGGCTGCCGGCAGCGACAAGGCAGAGGATGCCGACGATGTGGTCGATGCGGACTTCGAGGAAGTGAAGGACGACAACCAGAAGTCGGCATAATTGACCGAGCCTCTCGCCGAAGACATTTCGGAAGCGCTGCGGAGCAACACCGCGGCGCTTTCGGTTTTCGAAGGGCTGGCCCCTTCGCACAAAGGCGAATACGTAAAGTGGATTGATGAGGCGAAGCGCGACGAGACGCGGCAACGCCGGATTGCGGTCATGATCGAGAGACTAGAACGAGCAGTCGGGACCGGGGTCCCCAAAGCGGTTGGACGAGTGTCGCCTCTTAGCGGCGCTCGGACAGAGCGTGGGGTACATTAATGGCTAAGGCCGATTACTATGACGTCCTGGGCGTGCCCAAGGGTTCGGACGAGGCCGCTCTTAAGGGCGCCTATCGCAAGCTTGCCATGCAGTTCCACCCGGACCGCAATCCGGGCAATGCCGAGGCCGAGCACAAATTCAAGGAAATCAACGAAGCCTATGACACGCTGAAGGACGCGCAGAAGCGCGCGGCCTATGACCGGTTCGGGCATGCGGCGTTCGAGAATGGCGGCCCGCGTCCGAACGGCGCGGGCTTCGGGCCCGAATTCTCGTCGTCGATGTCGGATATTTTCGAGGACATCTTTGGCGACTTCATGGGTGGCAATGGCCGCGGCCGCGGGCAGAGTGGACAGCAGTCGCGCCTCCGCGGGTCGGACCTCCGCTACAATCTCGAAATCAATCTCGAGGAAGCTTTTCTCGGCCGCACGGTCGAGATCGACGTTCCAACGCTGGTCACCTGCAAGACCTGCGATGGCGGCGGCGCCAAGCCGGGTACCGGCATGTCGACATGCAAGCATTGCAATGGTCACGGCAAGGTGCGTGCGGCACAAGGCTTTTTCACCATCGAGCGCACCTGCCCAGTCTGTCAGGGCCGTGGCCAGATGATGGACCAGCCCTGCACCGATTGCGGCGGCCAGGGCCGCAAGCAGGAAAACCGCAAGCTCAGCGTCGATATCCCCAAGGGTATCGAAGACGGCACCCGCATCCGCCTCGCCAATGAAGGCGAAGCGGGCCTGCGCGGCGGCCCGCCGGGCGACCTCTACATCTTCATTTCAGTGAAGCCGCACGACCTCTTCCATCGCGACGGCGCCGACCTTTATGCGCGCGTGCCGATCGCCATGACGACGGCGGCGCTTGGCGGCGAATTCGAAGTGCCGACGCTCGATGGGGCGCGCGCGAAAGTCAAAGTGGGTGCGGGGACGCAGCCGGGGCAGCGCGTGCGCTTGAAGTCGAAGGGCATGCCGGTGCTGCGCAGCAAAGACACGGGCGATCTCTATGTGCAGCTTGATGTCGAGACGCCGCAGAATTTGAGCAAGCGCCAGCGCGAGTTGCTCGAAGAATTCCACAAGGCGACGACGAAGGACACCTCGCCCACCAGCGACGGATTCTTTGCGAAGCTGGGGAAGATTTTCGACGCATAGAACCGAGCTCTAACGAACCCACGGGATGTCATGCCCGCGAAGGCGGGGACCCATCGAAGGTTCATTGCCCGCTGAGACTGCCATGGGGTTCCCGCTTTCGTGGGAATGACATCGTGGATGAGGAGAGTTGAATTGCCGGAACAGGTGCAGCCAAGAACGGCCATCACGCTCTGCGGTTCGCTCCGCAAAGGCTCGATCAACGAGATTTTGCGACAGCACATGTCAACGAAGCTGCGCGAGGCGGGTGTCGCGATGACCGACCTCGATCTCGCCGATTTTGAGATGCCGGTGTTCAATCAGGACCTCGAGGCCGAGCATACGCCGGAGGCCGCCAAGCGGCTTGCCGAGCTGTTCCGCAGCCACGACATCGTCCTCATCATCACGCCCGAATACAATGGCGGCATGACGCCACTGATTGCCAACACGATCTCATGGATATCGCGGCAGAAGCCGAGTCCGTTCCGTCACGCCATCTTCGGTATTGGCGGCGTCAGCGATGGAAAATATGCGACGATCTTCGGGCTGAGCCATCTGCGCGACACGCTGAGCAAGGTCGGCGCGCTCGTGGTGCCGACGCTGCTGGGCCTTGGGCCCGCGCCGGAGGTATTCGACGAGCATGGCGCGCCGAACGAGGGCAACATTCAGTGGAAAGTGGGCCAGATGGTGCGCGAGCTCACGCATTTCTCGCGCGGTGGGATCTGACCTTAGATCGCTGTTCTATGGCGTCCAACCGCACACCTCCGCGAGTTGAACCAGAGCGTTTGCCGTTCCCGGCGCAAGCGGCGCCCCCTCCGTCACGCTCTGCGTGCCACCCTCCCCCGCGCGACGCGCAGGAGAGGGCGCGGACTGCGAACTTTCACTTCGCTTCGGCCGTCAGCTTCTTGCGCAAATCCTCGTCCAGCGCATGCCAGCGAATGCCGCGCACGGCGCCGGCTAGGGCCAGGCGGGTGTGGACGCAGGAATCTTCGGGCAGGGTGGCGCGGAGGCGCAGGAAGGCTTCGGCGTCGCCGAGCTTTTTGAGTTCGGTATCGGTGGCGATGCCCGCGTCTCTCAGCCGGCCGGCCAGCACTTTGCCGATGTTGGGCATGGTTTCGACGTCGCTCATCGTCCGTGTCCTGTCTTTGGCAGATGGTCATTGAGGCCGAACAGTTCGACGGCATCGTCGAAGGCCAGTTTCAGCCGATCGAGGCGGGCCGGTTCGGTTTCGATGTCGCGCAGGCGCACCGGCCCGGCGACCGGCGCGCGCGCCACCAGGTCACGACCCGTGTCGGTGATGGCGACGATCCGGGCGCGCTTGTCGCGCGGGTCGCGGGTGACGGTTGCGAGACCGAGCACGCGCAATTCATCTATCGACTGGCCCAGCGTCGCCGGATGCATGACCAAAGATTTGCGCAGGGCGGCGAGTGGGATCGCGGGCCGTTCGCCCAGGATGCGGAGGACGGCCAGTTGCAGGCCGGTGATGCCGAACTGCTTCCGCAGGGTCTGGTTGAAGCTCTGGATGGCGGCGTCGAGCCGAACCCAGGCGACGATGGCGGAAAGCGCTTGCTGCTGCATGAGGGGTATTATGTCAGCATAATATCGTGGTGGGAAGGGGATTGCGTCGTGAGGGCAAGTTCGCATCACGTCATTTACCCCGCCCACTGGATGTCATCCCTGCGGAAGCAGTGACCCAACCCTACTCTTGCGCGGTGGCGAATTGTGTCCCGGGTAAGCCCGGAATGACACCCTGTGGATGGCGGTGGCAACCGGTGAATGAACCGCGCCCGATCAACATGCGGCTTGCCTTGCGCAGGTCGCATGACTCAGGCAGAACCGCCGAAATCGGAGATCGCCATGGCTGGAACGCTGATCGTCGCCCTCGATGTGGACACGCGCCGCGAGGCTGAGGGGCTGGTTGAAGCCCTTGATGGGACTGCGGATTTCTTCAAGATCGGGTATCAGCTGTTTTATGGCGGTGACGGGTTTGCGCTGGGGAAGGCGCTGCTGGCGGCCAAGAAGCGCGTGTTCTTCGATTTGAAGCTGCTCGACATCGACAATACGATCGAGAAGGGCGTCGCGGCCATCGCGCGGACCGGGGCTACGATGCTGACGGTCCATGCCTATCCGCAATGCATGCGCGCCGCCGTCAAAGGCGCGGCTGGGTCCGATCTCACGATTCTGGGCGTTTCGGTACTGACGTCGATGGACGACAGCGATGTGGCCGAGGCGGGTTTTGCTCGCGACACGGCCGGGCTGGTGTCGCTGCGGGCCGGGCAGGCGAAGGCCGCGGGGATTGGCGGGCTGGTGTGCTCGCCGCTCGAGGCGGGGATGGTGCGGGGCGTTGTCGGGCCCGATATGGCGATCGTTACCCCGGGCATCCGACCGGCCGGCAGCGCCAAGGGCGACCAGAAGCGCGTGATGGGGCCGTTCGAGGCGGTCAATGCCGGGGCGAGCCACCTCGTGGTGGGACGGCCGATCACCGAGGCGGCCGATCCGGCGGCGGCGGCGCGGGCCATTGTTGCCGAGATGAAGGGGCACGCGATTGCGTAGTCTTGCCACTGTCTTCTGGATTCCCGCCTTCGCGGGAATGGCACAGTGGAGTATGACCAACCCGGTGAGTAAGGGATCGTCATGAGTGATCTTCGTGTTGTCGTTGCCGGGGCCGGTGGGCGGATGGGCGGGGCCAATGTACGGGCCGTCGCAGCCACGCCCGGTCTCGTGCTCCATGGGGCGTTCGACCGGCCGGGCTCGCCTGCCATTGGCCGCGACGCCGGAGAGGCCGCGGGCGCGGGGACGCTCAAGGTCTTCATTGGCGACGACGCCGAAGCGGCGCTGCAGGGCGCCGATGTGCTGATCGATTTCACCGCGCCCACCGTCAGCGTGATGCTGGCCGAACTCGCGGCGCCCCGCGGCCTCGTCCATATCGTTGGGACGACGGGCTGTTCGAAGGAAGAAGACTGGGCGATCCAGAAGGCCGGCTCGGCCGGAGCGCGGATCGTCAAATCGGGAAATTTCTCGCTCGGCATAAACATGCTGCTGGGGCTGGTGCGGCAGGCGGCGAAAGCCCTGCCCGGCTACGACATCGAAGTGCTCGAGATGCATCACAACAAGAAGGTCGATGCGCCCTCGGGGACGGCCTTGATGCTGGGACAGGCGGCTGCCGATGGGCGCGGCATCGATCTGGCGCGGCATTCGGTTCGGGTACGCGATGGACATACCGGTCCGCGTGCCGAGGGCAGCATCGGTTTTGCGACGCTGCGGGGCGGCAGCGTGATCGGCGAGCACAGTGTGATCCTTGCCGGCGAGACCGAGCGGATCACGCTCAGCCACAGCGCGCAGGACCGCGGCATGTTCGCGGCGGGCGCGATGCAGGCGGCGCTGTGGGCGGAAGACCAGCCGCCGGGATTTTACAGCATGGCCGATGTGCTCGGCTTCAGGGAGAGTTGAGTTATGGCCGGCACGCTGATCCTCGTTCGCCATGGGCAGAGCGAGTGGAACCTCAAGAATCTGTTCACCGGCTGGAAGAACCCCGAGCTCACCGAGCAGGGCATCGGCGAGGCCCGCAAGGCCGGGCAGATGATCAAAGCCGCCGGCTTGACGCCAACCGTCTACTACACATCGGCGCTGCGCCGGGCGCAGCACACACTCGATTTGATTCTCGAAGAGCTGAGCGTGGTCAATGTGGTGATCACGCGCAACCAGGCGCTGAACGAGCGCGACTATGGCGATCTCGCGGGGCTTAACAAGGACGATGCGCGCGCCAAATGGGGCGAGGAGCAGGTGCTGATCTGGCGCCGGTCCTATGACGTGCCGCCGCCGGGCGGCGAGTCGCTGAAGGACACGGCCGCTAGAACGCTGCCCTATTACGACGACCGCATCCTGCCCATCGTCAAGACCGGCGAGACCGTACTGGTTGCGGCGCATGGCAATTCGCTGCGCTCGATGGTGATGGCAATCGAGGGCCTGACGCCGGACGAGATCCTGAAGCGTGAGCTGGGGACAGGCGAGCCGGTGGTGTATCGGATCGGCAAGAACGGGAAGCTGAAGGACAAGGTGGAGATTTAGCCGCCGGAGTGTGGGGCCAACCCCCACCCTCGTTGGGGAGGGATGCCTGACTGAAGGTACGTGCTCAAGCGGCGATCACGCCGGCTTCCCAGCCGAGGATGGCGCGTTTGCGGGGGACGCCCCAGTGGTAGCCGGTGAGGGCGCCGGTGGAGCCGACGACGCGGTGGCAAGGGACGACGAAGCTGATGGGGTTTTTGCCCACGGCTGCGCCGACGGCGCGCGAGGCTTTGGGGCGGCCGATCTGTACGGCGACGCTCTGGTAGGTGGTGGCCCGGCCCACTGGAATCTTCAACAGCGTCTCCCACACCTGGACTTCGAAATCGGTGCCGATGAGGACGAGTTTGACCGGCTGGTCGGCGGCCCAGCGTGACGGATCGAACACCCGCGCAGCGATTGGCGCGACTTTGCCATCGTCGCGACTGAAGCGGGCATTGGGCCAGCGGTCGCGCAGATCTTCAAAGGCGGCTTCGATGGTGGTTTCGCCGTCGGCAAAGCCGATGCCGGCGAGGCCGTAGTCGGTAACGACGAGCACCGCGGTGCCGAAGGGCGAGGGTGCGGCGCCCCAGATCATATCGAGGCCTTCACCGCGCTGGCGGAAGGCGCCGGGCGGCATGGCTTCATAGGTCACAAACAGATCGTGAAGGCGCGAGGTGGAGCTGAGGCCGACTTCGTAGGTCGTGGACAGCACGCTGGCTTTGTCGGCCAAGAGGCGCTTGGCGTGGTTGAGGGCGACGGCCTGGGCGAAGCTTTTGGGACTGAGGCCGCACCAGCGGCGGAACAGCTCGGTCAATTGCCGCTCGCTCATGCCGAGCGAACGCGAGAAGCGGGCGAGATCGACGTCCTCGGCGCCCGTATCGCTGAGATAGGCGATGGCGGCACGGACGGTTTCGTAATCGTCGGCGGGGGTGAGGGTCTGATGCTGTGTCATGGCCATGAGATAGACCCCGGCCCTCTGCGTTGCGACCCGGTTTTAACCGCGCGCCTTGCGGAGCGCGGTGCCGAAGACTTTGCTGAGGCTCAGCTTCTCGTCCTGGCTCAGGAAGGCGCCGACCGGCACTTTCCTGTCTCCCTCTGATGATGAAGCTACAGGACGAACTGGGCCTGGCCTTTTGAGCGAGAGGCCTGTCACCCGTTCGTTAAAGTCGCGGTCGACAACGAAGCGGACAGTCTGGGGGACGAAGTTCAGAATTTCCTCTGCGCCCTTGGCGTCGATCTTTTTGAGTTCGAGATTGCCGGGCCAGAGCGTCAGCACTTCGGAGGCCTTGCCGGCGCGCATCGAGATGGTCAGCGCCGCCCAGATGGCGACGACGTCGAGCCCCATGAAGCCAACGACCGGCCAGGCGCCCGCGAGATAAAAGACGATGCCGGGCACCAGCGCCAGCGCGGCCACAAGGCCGATAACCACGCGCTTGCCCTTGGGGCTCAGCGAACGATGGGGCGTGAGGGTGGCGGCGAAAAGCGGCTTGGCTTGAGTTTTGGTCGACATGATTATGAGTATAGACCCCGAATCGGAGTGCTGAGAATGGCGAAAGCGCCGCAGAAGCGATCAACAAAGCGTCCGGGCAAGGCGGAGGTTGAGGCGATCTTTGCCGCATTTCAGCGCGCCAACCCGGAGCCCAAGGGTGAACTGGTCGCCAGCAACGCCTTCACTTTGCTGGTCGCCGTGGTGCTTTCGGCCCAGGCCACGGATGCCGGGGTGAACAAGGCGACGCCGGCGCTGTTCAAGCTCGCCGACAATCCGCAGAAAATGGTGAAGCTCGGGGTCGAGCGGATCACCGAGCTGGTGAAGACCATCGGGCTCTTCCGCACCAAGGCCAGGAACGTCTTCGCACTGAGCCAGCAATTGATCGAGCGGTTCGGCGGCGAGGTGCCGGCCGATCGCGAGGCGCTGGAATCGCTGCCGGGGGTCGGGCGGAAGACCGCCAATGTGGTGCTCAACATCGCGTTCGGCCAGCCGACGATCGCGGTGGATACGCATCTGTTCCGCGTCTCCAACCGCACCGGGCTCGCGCCGGGCAAGAACCCGCTCGAGGTCGAGCTTGGACTGCTGAAGGTGGTGCCCGAGCCCTATCTGCTTCACGCGCATCACTGGCTGATCCTCCATGGCCGCTATGTCTGCAAGGCGCGCACGCCCGAATGCTATCGCTGCGTTATCGCCGAATGGTGCCGTTTCGAGCCCAAAACGCCGCCGCCGAAGGATTGGGACGGGGCAAAGTTGCACTGATGCGTAATCCGCTTTATGTCCGCCGCGGACCAAGAGTGAGGGCGACCGGTGGCTGACACCCAATTCGACGTGCTGACCATCGGAAATGCGATCGTCGATGTGATCGCGCCGATCGATCCGGCGTTCCTGACGCGCGAGGGGATGGATGAGGGCATCATGCATCTCGTCGATGCCGAGCGCTCGGCCTATCTCTACGACCGCATGCCGGCGGAGAAGCGCCAGATTTCGGGCGGCAGCGCCGGCAATACGGCGGCGGGAATCGCCAGCTTCGGCGGACGCGCGGCGTTTGTGGGCAAGGTCGCGGCCGATCCGCTGGGCGATGTGTTCGCCGACGATCTCCACGCCATCGGCGTCCATTACAGCGTCAAGCGCCTGCTGAACGGCGCTGCGACGGCGCGTTCGATGATCCTCGTGTCGCCTGGCGGCGAGCGGACGATGAATACCTATCTCGGGGCCTGCCAGCAGCTCACCACCGCCGACATCAAGGAAGACGAGATCGGCGCGGCTGCCATCACCTATATGGAGGGCTATCTGTGGGACCCGGCGGAGGCGAAGAAGGCGTTCGTCGTCGCTGCGAACTATGCCCACAAGCATGAGCGGCCGACGGCGATCACGCTCAGCGACCCGTTCTGCGTCAACCGCTATCGCGAAGAGTTCCTCGATCTGATGCGGTCGAAGACCATCGATTATGTCTTTGCCAATGTCGAAGAGGCGAAGGCGCTGTACCAGACCGACAATCTGCAGGATGCCGTGCGGCAGCTCGCCAAGGATTGCGAACTCGCAGCAGTGACGATGGGCTCACAGGGCGCGATGGCGATCCATGACGGCGAGATCGTCACCGTGCCGGCTTTCCCGGTCAAGGAAGTGGTGGATGCAACGGGTGCAGGCGATCTGTTCGCGTCAGGTTTCCTCCTCGCCCATGCCCGTGGCCGCGATCTCAAAACTGCACTCGCGGCGGGCTGCCTCGCGGCGTCCGAGGTGATCTCCCATATCGGGGCACGGCCATTGGTCGATCTCAAGCAGATGGCGGCTGAGCACAAGCTGGGGATCTAGTTAGCTCTTCGCTTGCTCTGTCCGAGCGACCCTAAAGGGGCTCGTTCGTCCAACCGTGTTTCCTGTTGCTCTGTCCGAGCGATCGTAAGAACGCTCGTTCGTCCAACCGGACTAGACCCTACGGAGCGAGACTTCCTCGACGGCGTGATTGCCGGCCTTTTTGAGGATGAGATCGGCACGGCTGCGGGTTGGGAAGATGTTCTCTCGCAGATTGGGCAGGTTAATGTGGTCCCAGGCCTCGAGCGCAAAGCCTTCGGCTTCGGCTGCGGGCATTTCTGCCAAGCGCCGGAAGAAGCTTTTGGGATCGGTGAAGGCCGATTCGCGCAGCGCGCGGAAGCGGGCCATGAACCAGGCGCGCAGATCGGCTTCTTCGGCATCGATGTAGATTGAGAAATCGATGAAGTCGGAGGCGAAGAGCAGCGGCTTGCCGGATTTGCCGACATCGCCGGGCTGCAGGATGTTGAGGCCTTCGACGATCAGGATTTCGGGGCGGTCGATGGTCAGGAACTCATCGGGCACGATGTCGTAGACGAGGTGCGAGTAGACCGGCACCTTCACATCGGGCTTGCCCGATTTGATGTCGGACAGAAAATTGATCAGCGCGGCGCGATCGTAGCTTTCGGGGAAGCCCTTGCGCTCGCTGAGCTTGCGCGCCTCCAGAACGGCGTTCGGGAGGAGGAAGCCGTCGGTCGTAACGAGATCGACCTTGGGCGAGGTACGCCAGCGTTGCAGCAGCGAGCGCAGGATGCGCGAGGTCGTGGATTTGCCCGAGGCGACCGAACCGGCGACGCCGATGATGAAGGGGACTTTGCGGTCCTCGGTGCCGAGAAAGCGGGTCGAGACGCGGTGCACTGCCTGCGCGGCTTCGACATAGAACGAGATCAGGCGCGATAGCGGCAGATAGATTTCCTCGGCTTCGGCGAGCGAGATTGGATCGGTCAAAGCGCGCAGTCGCTCGATGTCGGCGGCGGTCAGAGTCATGGGCTCGCCGTCGCGATATTCGGCCCACTCGGCCTTCGAGAAGCGGTGATAGGGGTTGAGCTCGAGCTTGGGTTTGGCCATCAGCTTTTGCGCGCGGCCTTCTCATCGAGTCCTGACTGGGCCGTGCGGCGATCGAGGCTGGCCATCACTTCATCAAGCGTTACGCCAGAGGATTTGAGCAGCACCAGCAGATGGTAGACGACGTCGGCGATCTCTGAGATGGTCGCCTTCTTGTCTTTGCTCACGGCGGCAATGATCGCTTCGACCGATTCCTCGCCGAATTTCTTGGCGCATTTTTCGAGGCCCTCGCTCAAGAGCTTCGCCGTGTAGCTCTCGTCGGGCGAGGCGCCGGCGCGGCTCAGGACGCGCTGGTTCAGATCTTCGAGGGTGAAACCCATTTCTAATCCATCCTCATGGGAATGCCGTGCTCGGAAAGATAGGTCTTAGCCTGCCCCACGGTAAAGGTTCCGAAGTGGAAGATCGAGGCGGCGAGGACGGCGCTGGCATGGCCCTGTTTGACGCCCGCAACGAGATCGTCGAGCGAGCCGACGCCACCCGAGGCGACGACCGGAACGTGAACCGCATCGGCGATGGCGCGGGTGAGCTCGAGATCGAAGCCTGATTTGCTGCCGTCGCGATCCATCGAGGTCACCAGCAATTCGCCGGCACCGAGCTCGACCATGCGGATGGCGAACTCAACGGCGTCGAGGCCGGTGGCGTTGCGGCCGCCGTGGGTGAAGGTTTCCCAGGCGCTCTGATTGTCGCCGCCGACGCCGCGCGACAGGCGCTGCCTGGCGTCGATCGAGACCACGATGCACTGATCGCCGAATTTGTCGGCAGCGCGGGCGACGAAATCGGGGTCGCTGACGGCGGCGGAATTGATCGCAACCTTGTCGGCGCCGCTCAAGAGAAGCCGGCGGATGTCTTCGAGCTTGCGCACGCCGCCGCCGACCGTGACCGGCATGAAGCATTGCTCGGCGGTGCGGGCGACGACATCGAAGATGGTGTCGCGATTGTCGGAACTGGCGGTGATGTCGAGAAAGCAGAGCTCATCGGCACCCGCAGCATCATAGGCGATGGCCGCTTCGACCGGATCGCCGGCATCGATGAGATCGACGAATTGCACGCCCTTCACCACGCGGCCGTCCTTGACGTCGAGACAGGGGATGATGCGGGTCTTGAGGGTCATGCGGCTGCTTTCCGCGAGAAACGAACGCGGTGGATCAGGAGCACGATGAGCCAGACGACGAACAGGATGAAGGCGAGCGGTGCGCTCAGGAGGAAATACCAGAACGAAATTCCACCAAACTGCAGCCATTCGCTCCAGTCGCTGCCACCAATGATGCACGGGTTGCGAATGGTTTCGCTGATCGAGCAGTCATTGGCCTGGGCGATGCCGACGGCGAACAGGGTGGTGAAGATCGGCAGGCAGCCGATGACGAAGATCAGCGCCAAGAGCCACCAATAGGGAGCCATGGGGAAGTGTTTCATGCGGCGACGCCACGCAGCATGGCGAGGGCGGCCGCTGGATCGATGCGGCCATCATAGAGGGCGCGGCCGGAGATGGCGCCTTCGAGGATCTGGCACTCGGGACGGCTCAGCCGCTCGATGTCGTCCATCGAGGCGAGGCCGCCCGAAGCGATAACCGGGATCATCACGGCGCGAGCGAGTTGCAGCGTGCCGGGCCAGTTGATGCCGGCGAGGACGCCGTCGCGGTCGATGTCGGTGTAGATAATCGCCGCGACGCCGGCGCCTTCAAAGCGCCTGGCCATCTCGATGGCATCGAGATCGGAGGTTTCGGCCCAGCCTTCAACGGCGACGCGGCCGCCGCGCGCGTCGATGCCTACGGCGACTTTGCCGGGGAACAGCTTCGCAGCGGCTTTCACCAGTTCGGGATCGCGGAGGGCTACCGTGCCGAGGATGACGCGGCTCAGGCCCTTCTCCAGCCAGGCCTCGATCTGCGGCAGGGTGCGGATGCCGCCGCCCAGCTGGACCGGCATTTTGACGGTGTTGAGGATCGCTTCGACGGCGTCGCCATTGCGGCTTTCGCCGGCGAAGGCGCCGTTGAGATCGACGACGTGGAGATATTGGAAGCCCTGGGTCTCGAAGGTCTTGGCCTGCGCCGCAGGGTCGGTGTTGAACACCGTCGCCTGGTTCATGTCGCCGAGCTTGAGGCGCACGGCTTCGCCGTCTTTGAGATCAATCGCGGGGAAGAGGATCATGGTGTCCACTCCAAAAAGTTTTCGATCAGAGTCAGCCCGAGAGTCTGGCTCTTTTCAGGATGAAATTGCGTTCCAAATAAATTGTCGCGTCCGACGCACGCGGTGACGGCCTGGCCGTATTCCGCAGTGGCGTAGAGTGTGCCGGTGCTGGACGTCGCGAAATGATAGGAATGGACGAAATAGGCATGAAGCCCGGCATCGCCATCGGGGATGTTGGCGAGGAGCGGGTGGGTCTGCGTAAATTTCAGCGTGTTCCAACCCATGTGTGGAACCTTGAGCCCGCCCGCCGGCTCGATCCGCACGATTTCGCCGGCGATCCAATCGAGGCCGGGCCAGTTGCCCTTTTCCTTGCCGGAGGTGGCCATCAGCTGCATGCCGACGCAGATGCCGAGGAAGGGGACGCCGCCCTTGATGACGCGCTCCTCGAGCGCGTCGCGCATGCCGGAGACGGCGAGTAGGCCGTTCATGCAGTCAGCGAAGGCGCCGACGCCGGGCAGCACGATGCGGTCGGCACGGCGCACGATTTCGGGGTCGGAGGTGACGGCAATTTCGGTCTCAGCCTTGAGCGTGCGCACCGCGCGCTCAAACGCCTTCGAGGCGGAGCGGAGGTTGCCCGCGCCGTAGTCGACAATCGCGACGCTGGCGCTCATTTTTTGCTGCTCAGATAATCATGCTGGGCCAGATCTTCGGCCGAGGAGACGACATCGCCGCGCCATTGGAAGCCACGGAACAGGAGGCCGTCGCGACGCAGCGCTGGGGCTTCGAAGCCGAGGAAGAGAGCGACGAGAGCATAAAGCGAGATCGCCGCGTCGGAGCCGATGATGGGGGACGCGTAGCTGAGGCCGACGACCAGCGCGATCCAGAAGATCAGCAGCAGAAACAGGCCGTTGAATAGGGCGAAGACCGGTGGCAGCAGCATGGCCAACCAAGAAAACCGCTCCGGAATCGCGACCGGTGCGCGGTCCTTTGCCGCCTTCCCTTGCGGTTTTTCAAAGATAGAGTAGACGGTCATGGCACCGCCTTAGAGCAAAACCACCCCGCATGGAAGCGGAGGCGCGTTTTGCCGGCAGACCGATGGAGTTTCGAGCTATGGCCACCCCGACCGACGCGCATGATGAGCCCGTCAACAATGAGACGCCGAGCCAGGGCATCTTCATGGGCTATCTGGCGCTCGGCCTGATGATTTTCGCGCTGGCGGTGGCCGCGTTCGGGATTATTGCGGGCGCGACGCACGGGTTCAGCTGAGTAAATTACTCTGTCATTCCGCGGGCGGGAATGACGTTGC
>JBDSHC010000044.1:0-17281 GCA_039918675.1 Devosia sp. | reverse complement strand
GCTGGTCGTAGGTGGCCATCGGGCGCCTCCGTCCTCAATAGGTTCAGATCAGGCGGTTACAGTGCCCAGTTCGGAGGTCGATGCGTCGATTTCGCTGAAGGTCGGGCGATCTTCCGACATCAGCATTTTGCGGGCGAATTCGATCGCCATCACCGGCGGGTAACCCGAGATGTGAGCGAGCAGACCCGTCTTCATCGAGAGGAAATATTTCGACTCGGCTTCGAAGATGTTGCGCAGCGACTGCGCGAACGGGCCGAAGAAGCCATAGGCGACGAACACGCCGAGGAATGTACCCACCAGAGCGCCGCCGATCATGTGACCGAGCACTTCGGGCGGCTCGGAGATCGAGCCCATGGTGTGAATGACGCCCAGAACGGCGGCGACGATGCCCAGCGCCGGCGTACCGTCGGCGAGACCCTGGATGGCATTGACCAGGCGCTCCTTCTCCTGGTGATGCGTCTCGAGCTCTTCATCCATCAACGCTTCCATCTCATGGACGTTGTTGGTGCCCAGCGTCACCATGCGGAGATAATCGCACATGAACTCGACGGCGTGGTGGTTGCCGGCAAATTTGGGAAATCTGGCAAAAATCGTCGATTCGTGCGGGTTCTCGATATGCGATTCGAGGGCCAGGATGCCTTTGGACTGCACGAGCTTGAACAGGCTGAACTGCAAGCCGAGAAGTTCGACATAGGCTGCCTTGTTGTAGCTCGGACCGCGGAACAGCGTGCCGAACACGCCGAGCGTCTGCTTGAGCACGGGACCAGTGTTGCCGATGACGAACGCGCCAGCGGCCGCGCCCAGAATGATCATCGCTTCGAAGGGCTGCACCAGAACGGCAAGATGGCCGCCCATTAGGACGAAGCCCCCGATGACGCTGGCGACAATGATCACAAAGCCGATGATGAGACGCATGACTGGTACTCGACACGCCGGAAAAACGCTGGCGGAACTACACCAGCGATTTAGCCGTGCTCGCCCTTAATGCCCGGTTTATTTGGTGTCGCATTCCGCATGAAGGCAAAAAGGCCGCAGGCGGCCAAACCGGGGTGCGGCGTTCGAGTCACAGTTCACCATCCAAGCTAACTGCGGCGCGCGATCGTCATCGCAATGGTTTCCGAATCCTGTAGAGCAGCCTCAGTTCTGCTCCGACTCCCAGTGGCCTATGCTTAAGACATTCTCGCTTTCGGTCTTGTTCCTGCTCGCGATGGGCCTGCTTATCGCGGCCTATGCCAGCATCCCGGCCTAGCTGGCTCCATTCAGAGGGCGTTCATCGTCGCCCTGGCATAGAGCGCGTACCGGTACGGAGAGCGTTACCCGACGCTTAACCAAACCGATTCAATCGTCGTAAATCCTCGTCCATCTATAACCATCGGGCCCCGTGCCCAGACCAGTAAGACCCGCCCAAAATGCTCAAGACCTTTTCCCTCTCCGTTTTGTTCTTCCTGACCCTCGGCGTGATGTTCGCCGCTTACGCGTCAGTGCCCGCCGGCCTCTGAACTTTTCGCATTTTACGGGTTAAGCATCGCGCTTAAGCCTGTCTGCGGGTTTCACGAGCGTTAACGTCATCATTGGCCTATCTCGCAGTCTCCAACCTGGAGTTTTGCGGCTATGTCAGGTCAGACCAATCGGCTTTCTTGGGTCGATTCCGCCAAGGGGATGTCCACCATCCTCGTGGTTATGATGTATTCCGTGTTCAACGTCGGACAGGACGCGCAGGGCGTTGGCCTTTTCCACTACGTCATCGGCTTTGCGACCCCGTTCCGGATGCCGGAATTCTTCCTGATCTCCGGGCTGTTCCTCGGCCAGGTTCTGGCCCGCCCGTGGCGCGCCTATGCCGACCGCCGCGTCGTGCATTACCTCTACTTCTACGCACTGTGGGCGGTGATCCACATCGTGCTCAAGATCGGCATCATGAGCGCCGATCCGGCTGCCGCGGCGACCGATCTGCTCTGGGCCATCGTCGAGCCCTATGGCGTGCTGTGGTTCATCTATCTGCTGGCGGCGTTCAGCCTGACGGCGAAGCTGTTCCACGAATTGCGTGCCTCGCGCTGGGTGGTCCTTGCCTTCGCAGCGGCCCTGCAGATCGCCGCGATCCATACCGGCAGCTATCTCGTCGACCAGTTCTGCGCCTATTTCGTCTACTTCTATGCCGGCGCCCTGTTCGCCCCGTGGATCTTCCGCCTCGTCGATCAGGCGATGGCACATAAGGTCGTGGCAGTGGGACTCCTTGCGCTCTATGCGGTGGTCAATGCCGCCCTCGTCTTCTCGCCCGGCTATGCGGTGCTGCCCGACCATATCCAGATGGGTTATGCGGCCCTGCCCGGCGTGCACCTGATCCTGGCGCTTGTTGGCTCGGTGGCGCTCTGCGTCACGGCGGCGCTGCTGTCTCAGGTCACGGCGTTCGGCTGGCTGCGCTGGCTCGGTGAGCGGTCGCTGGTCGTCTACCTCGTCTTCGTGCTGCCGATGTCGTTCGCCCGCATCGGTCTCGACAAGCTTGGGCTCACCGATGACGTCACCCTGTCTAGCCTGCTGGTCATGGTCATCGCCATCAGCGCGTCGCTCGGCCTCCAGTTGGTCGTCCAGTGGACCGGGCGCGGCAAGTTCCTGTTCGAGCGGCCTGCCTGGGCACATCTGGGCGGCACGAGCGGCAGCCGGGCGCATCAGCCAGCTGTGGTTCCTGCGGAATAGCTCATTTCTCCGCCGTCATGGCCGGGCTTGACCCGGCCACCCAACGGAACGTTCGGCTGGGTCCCCGGGTCAAGCCCGGGGATGACGGACGATGGGGTGGTGCAGCCGATAGGGCGCTGCAAGCCGATGGGTGGTGCGGCACGATAAGGCGGTGCAAGACGATAGGGCGGTGCAAGACCAAAGTGCCATCTTGCCATGGCGGGCAAAACTCATGACAAGGTCGGCATCCGCCCCTGCCCGCGAGTTTGCGCTGTGAAATCGGCCGTTATCGTCTTTCCGGGACTCAATCGCGACCGCGACATGATCGCCGCGCTGACCAGCATTTCGGGCACGGCCCCTGCGCTGGTCTGGCATAAGGACACCGACATCCCCGATGTCGATCTGATCGTCATTCCCGGCGGCTTTTCGTATGGCGACTACCTTCGCGCCGGCGCCATCGCGGCCCGTTCACCGATCATGGCGACGATCCGCGGCAAGGCGGCCCGCGGCGTCCATGTGCTCGGGGTCTGCAACGGCTTCCAGATCCTCACCGAGGCAGGGCTGCTGCCGGGCGCCTTGATGCGCAACGCCTCGCTGCGCTTCGTCTGCCGAGAGGTGACGCTGAGCGTTACCAACAACGACACACGCTTCACGGCGGGCTATCGCAAGGGCCAGCTGATCCGCACGCCCGTCGCCCATCATGATGGCAATTACTTCGCCGATGCCGGGACCATCAAAGGCCTCGAAGACAATGGCCAGGTCGCTTTCCGCTATGCCGACGGCACGAACCCCAATGGCTCGATCAACGACATCGCCGGCGTGTTCAACCGCGACAGGAACGTCCTCGGCCTGATGCCGCACCCCGAGAACCTGATCGAATCCGCGCATGGCGGCATCGACGGGCGGGCGCTGTTCGCGAATTTGCTTCAGGTCGCCTGACGGCCAAAACCCTGCGCGCGCCAGGCCTCGTAGATCATCACGCCCGTCGCGATGCCGAGGTTGAGGCTCTCGGCCCTGCCGATCATCGGGATGCGCACCAGCTCATCGCATTTGTCCTCGATGTCGACCGGCAACCCTGACTGTTCATTGCCCATCAAGATGCAGGTGCGATCGCCGTACCGCGCCTCGTAATGGGCGCGCTCGCCCCGCATCGAGGCGGCGACGATGCGCATTTCGCCTGTGTCGCACCAAGCTCGAACATCGTCGAAGGACGCCGTCACCAGCTGCATCGCGAACAGCGAGCCCATCGTGGCCCGCACGGATTCCACCGAGAACGGATCGCACGAATTGCCGATCAGGATCACGCCGTCGCAGCCCGCGGCATCGGCGGTGCGGATGATGGTACCCAGATTGCCGGGGTCGCGCGCCTCGAAGAGCGCGACGTAGCGGCGTGGCCCGGTCGCGCTCAAATCCCCGAGTGGTGTCAGGCGCTGATGGAACGCCGCAACAATCTCCTGCGGATTGTCCCTGCCCGAGACGGCCGCCAGCACTTTCTCGGTGGCGGTGAGCACTCGGGCGCCGCTGGCGCGGAGCCGGTCCAGCAGGTCACTGGTCTGCGGCCTCTCCGCCGCAGCGGCATCGGCGAAGGCATAGGCCGGCTTCCAGCCATTGCTCAATGCCTCCTCGGCGAAATGCACGCCCTCGGCGAGGAACAGGCCCGTCTCCTGCCGCTCCTTCTTGCGGTCGAGCGACCGGAGCAGCTTCACAGTGTCATTGCTGGTCGACGAGATGTGCTCGATCATCAGGCACGTCTAAGGCGACAGCCCATAAATCGCAATCGCCGTCGTCTCGCCTTAGAAATACTCCGGCAGTTCCTTCGCCAGGGCGTCGCGAATACGAGCGCGTACCGAGACCGTCGGATCGGGCCTCGCGAATGCGAGACCGGTCACCCGTTCGAACAGCGCCACGTATTTGTTGCTGAACTCGACCAGCGTCTCGTCCGGTATCTTCGGGACTGGATCCTTGTACGGATCGCATTGGCCGACGATCCACAGGCGCAGGAATTCCTTGTCGAGGCTCTCCGGCTCGAGGGCCGCGTCGAACCGCTCCTGATAGCTGTCGGCAATCCAGTACCGACTGGAATCCGGCGTGTGGATTTCATCGGCGACCACAATGGTGCCGGTCTTATCGACGCCGAATTCATACTTCGTGTCGACGAGGATCAGGCCCTTTGTGGCCGCGACCTCCTGACCGCGGGCGAAGAGGGCCAGACTTTTCTCCGCGATCTCGTGCCACTGTTTGGTGGTCACAAGTTGCGTCGCGAGGATTTCCGCTTCGGTGATAGGCGCGTCATGCCCGCCATAGGCCGGTTTCGTCGTCGGCGTCAGGATCGGCTTCGTAAGCTTCTGGTTCTTCCTGAGGCCGTCCGGAAATTCATGCCCGTAGAGCACCCGCTCGCCGCGGTCGTACATCGTCCAGATGCTGGTGTTGGTCGACCCCGTGAGATAGGAGCGCACGACCACCTCGATCGGTAGCATGTCGAGGTCCTTGACCAGAACGACGTTCGGGTCCGGATACGAAATTACGTGGTTCGGACAGATGTCCGCAGTTTCATCGAACCAGTATCGGGCCGTCTGCGTCAGCACCTGGCCTTTGTACGGAACGGCGGTCAGCACCTGATCGAACGCCGATTGCCGATCGGTCGAAATCAACAAACGGCGGCCATCCGACAATCCGTAGGTATCGCGGACCTTGTTGCGAGCAAAACCCGGCAGCTCGGGGTACTCTGCGTCAGTTAGACAATTGTCGAGGAGCTGCAATGCCATGATGTCTGACGCCCTGGTTGATTCCGCTTAGGCGGACCTCTCTACATCAGTTCAGCCAAGCCGGTCCAACCGCTCCAGCGGCCTTCCACGACGTGTTGGCCACAAACGTCACGTTTCGCGAACGCCCCTCGACCGGCCCATCGGCTTAAGGCATGCTGATAACGTTAGCCGTCCGCCCAGCAGGTTCATTTATGTCATTGCGCAATCCGTTCGCGCTTCTCGCCATCGCCATCGGGCTGATTGGCCTCGCGCTCAATATGTATGTCATCGGCGGCACGATGTGGCCGAGCCCGGAGCAGCCGATCCCGCGCTCGCTGCCGAACTTCCTCGTCTATTATTTCAGCTTCCTGACCAATCTCAGCAATACGGCGCTGATCCTCACCTACGCCGCCGAACTGACGGGTGTTGGCTGGCTCGGCTGGTTCCGCCACCCGGTGACCAAGGCCGGGATGACCGGGCTCATGATGCTGGTGATGTTCTTCTACCACTTCATGCTCGGTCCCAACCTGCCGCCGGTGCCCAAGGCGATCGAGATTTCAAACGTCCTGCTGCACTACATCACCCCCATCATGTTCCTCATCTGGTGGGCCGCATTTTCGAGCCATGGCAGGCTGCGCTGGCGCGATCTGCCGATGATGCTGGTGCCGGGGCTGGCCTATGTCGCCTATATCGAGATCCGCGGGCCGCTCGTCGGCGAGTTGCCTTACACGATCCTCGATCCGGGCTTTGCAATTCCGGGCCATCCGCCCGGTGGCTATGTTACCGTTGCGATCAGCGTCGGCATTCTCGTGGCATTGGTTGCAATCTTCGACTTGCTCCTGATCTTCATTGACGGTTTGATCGCGCGGCGACGGAAACCAGCCTGAGGGGCGGATATGAAGCACAGCGCAACGTGGATCGGCCTCGTCGTCGGAATCGGCGCGCTGGTGCTGCAACTGGTGCTGACGTTGACGCTCCGCCTCGGCAATGGCGACACCATCCTCGGGGCGGTGATTTTCTACTTCACCTTCTTCACCATCCTCACCAATCTGATGCTGGTGCTGATCTACGTGAGCGATCTGTGGCCGCAGCAATCGCTGCGCTGGTGGCGCTCACCGGTGACGCGCGGCATGATGGCAGCGGCGATCGTCCTCGTGATGGTGTTCTACCACTTGATCCTCGCGCCAACTTGGAACCCCCAAGGTCTCAACCTTGTCTGCGACGTGCTGCTCCATTACGTCGCGCCGATCTTCTATGTCGGCTGGTGGGTGCTTTTCGTGTGGCATGGCAAGCTCAAATTCCGCGACATACCGGCAATGCTGCTGCCGCCGACGATCTACCTCATCTATGCGATGATCCGCGGCGCCATTGTGGGCGAATACCCCTACCCCGTGCTCGAAGCCAATCGCATCGGCTATGGCGCGGTGGCGCTCAATGTGTTCGGGGTGCTGGTCGGCCTGACGATCCTCTGCGCCATCGTCGTCACCATCGACCGGGCCCTGACCCGCGTCGATATGCCGGGACCGTAAGGGGTGGCTGAACTCAACGTTCTGGGTGAACCGCTACAGCCCTGCTCCGACAATCCGCTGACCGGGTTCTACCGCGACGGCCACTGCCACGCCGGGCAGGACGGCAGCGTCCGCCATCTGGTGTGCGTCGAGGTCAGCGACGCGTTCCTCGCCTTCAGCAAATCGGCCGGCAATGATCTTTCGACGCCGCGCCCGGAAATGGCTTTCCCCGGCCTCAAGCAAGGCGATCGCTGGTGCCTGCTCGCGCCGCGCTGGGTAGAAGCCCAGAAACACGGCATGGCGCCGCGCGTCGTGCTGCTCTCGACCCATGAGGGCGCCCTCCGCTACACCGACCTCAAGACCCTCAAGGCTTACGCGCTCGATCTCGCCTGAATAACCGGCGGCGCGGGCTGTCATCAGCCTGATTCATGGGCTAAGAGGGCCGATATCCGGCCCTCCCTCGACATGCGGATTCCATGGCTTTCGACAACAATATCGAAATCACGCCCAAGCTCATTTCCGACCACGGGCTGAAATCGGACGAATACAAGAAGATCATTGAGCTGATCGGCCGGCAGCCGACCTACACCGAGCTCGGCATCTTCTCGGCCATGTGGAACGAGCACTGCTCGTATAAATCATCGAAGAAATGGCTGCGGACGCTGCCGACGACCGGCGAGCGCGTCATCCAGGGACCGGGCGAAAATGCCGGTGTCGTCGATATCGGCGACGGGCAGGCGATCGTCTTCAAGATGGAGTCGCACAACCACCCGAGCTTCATCGAGCCCTATCAGGGTGCGGCGACTGGCATGGGCGGCATCCTGCGCGACGTGTTCACGATGGGCGCGCGGCCGGTCGCGGCGATGAACGCGCTGCGCTTCGGTTCACCCGATCATGAGAAGACCCGCCATCTGGTGTCCGGGGTCGTCGCCGGCGTCGGAGGCTATGCCAATTCCTTCGGTGTGCCGACCGTGGGCGGCGAGGTCGAGTTCGACGCGCGCTACAATGGCAACATCCTCGTCAACGCGTTTGCGGCGGGCCTCGCCGACACCGACAAGATTTTCTACTCGAAGGCGGAGGGCGTCGGCTTGCCCGTCGTCTATCTGGGGGCGAAGACCGGACGCGATGGCGTCGGCGGCACGACGATGGCTTCGGCCGAGGTCGGCGACGACATCGACGAGAAGCGTCCGACCGTACAGGTCGGTGACCCGTTTACGGAGAAGCGCCTGCTCGAGGCCTGTCTCGAATTGATGGCCACAGGCGCCGTCATCGCCATTCAGGACATGGGCGCGGCGGGTCTCACCTGCTCGGCCGTCGAGATGGGCGCCAAGGGCGATCTCGGCATCATGCTCGATCTCGACAAGGTGCCGGTGCGCGAAGACGCAATGACGCCTTATGAGATGATGCTGTCGGAAAGCCAGGAGCGCATGCTCATGGTGCTGCGGCCATCGAAAGAAGCTGAGGCCCGTGCCGTGTTCGAGAAATGGGAGCTCGATTTCGCCACCGTCGGGATCACCACGAACGATCTGCGCTTTATCGTCAAATGGCAGGGCAGGATCGTCGCCGATCTGCCGATCAAGGATCTGGGCGACGCGGCGCCCGAGTATGACCGGCCCTGGACTAAGCCGGTGCCGCCTGCACCGCTCGAAGCGAACGACATTCCACAAATGGATGTTGCGGACGCCCTGCTCGCGCTCGTCGGCACGCCCGCGCTCAGCTCGCGCCGCTGGGTCTATGAGCAATACGACACTTACATCCAGGGCAATTCTATCCAGCGCCCCGGTGGCGATGCCGGCGTCATCCGCGTGGATGGTCCGAACCCGACCAAGGGCCTCGCCTTCACCTCCGACGTGACGCCGCGCTATTGCGAGGCCGACCCCTATGAGGGCGGCAAGCAGGCAGTGGCCGAGGCCTGGCGCAATTTGACCGCCGTTGGCGCCGACCCGATCGCCGCCACCGACAATCTCAATTTCGGCAATCCCGAGCGTCCCGAGATCATGGGGCAGCTGGTCGAGGCGGTGCGTGGCATCGGCGATGCCTGCCGGGCGCTGAGCTTCCCGATCGTTTCGGGCAATGTCTCGCTCTACAACGAGACCAATGGCAAGGGCATCCTGCCGACGCCCACCATTGGCGGCGTCGGCCTCATTCCCGATTGGAGCAAAGCGGCGCGCATCGGCTTTGCCAATGCGGGCGACGCGATCATGCTCGTCGGTGCGCCCGATTGGTGGGGCACGCATCTGGGTCAGTCGATCTATCTGCGCGATCTGTTCGACCGCAAGGACGGCCCGCCGCCGCCGGTCGATCTGGCGCATGAAAAGAAGGTCGGCGATCTCGTCCGCATCCTCATCCGCGACGGCCACGCCACCGCGGTGCACGATCTATCGGATGGCGGGCTCGCCATCGGCCTCGCCGAGATGGCGATGGCGTCGGGCATCGGCGCTGTCGTCAACCAGCTCGAGGGCGGTGACCCGATCCCGCAATTCTTCGGTGAGGATCAGGGCCGTTACCTCGTCACCGTGAAGCAGGATTTCCTCGATCAGTTCTATGACGAGATCTATCCCTATGCGGGCGTATTCGCGCCGTGGATCGGCAACACCGGCGGCACATCGCTGAAGCTTGGCGAGGCGCGGGCCGTTCCTGTCGCCGACCTCAAGGCCGCGCATGAGGGCTGGTTCCCGACCTACATGGCCGGAGAGATCGTGGCTTAGGGCGCCCCTAGTTCGGGGTTTCCGTGATGCACTTCTTGGTTTGGCGATTGCACTCGCGAATGTTGCCGTTCGGGTAGGTACAGGAATAGCTGTTCTCACCGGAGCCGGAGACGCCATTGCCGGAGCAGATGCCGGCCATGGCTTTCTCGCCCATGTATTTGACCGAGTAGGTGCGGGCCTCGGCGGTTTGTATCGAAGCGGCAAGGGAGAGCAGCGCGAGGGTGGCAGCAAGGGCTTTCATCTGGAACTCCATCGGGTTGGATCGATGGAGCGAGTTCACACCTCGGGCCGTGAACCGATCCTGAATCGCTGCTTCAGGTTGAAGCCCCGGACGGAGACGCATAGATTTGAGTCGAACAGGCGGAGACGAGCCATGCCCATGAGCGCAGCCGAAATCGAGAAACGCATCAAGGCGGCCATCCCCGACGCGGTCATCGAACTGCGCGATCTCGCCGGTGACGACAATCACTGGGCGGCCACCGTCACCTCCGAGCAGTTCCGCGGCAAGTCCCGCGTTGAGCAACAGCGGCTCATCAATGCGGCGTTTGGCACCGACATGGGCACGACGCTGCACTCGCTGAGCGTTCAGACGAAGGCGCCGGATTAGACCACAATCCGCCCGCGAGAGCGGGAGGTGGGCCGCCGGTACTCGGCTTGCCACTGGCCGCCGGCGCGGTGATGTGATGTTCTAGGCGGATCTCCATTACGGGCGTGATGTCATGCGAATTGTTGCCTTCTGGTCCATCGTCGTCGCCGCCCTTCTCGGTGCCACGGGTCTCGCGCTGGCGCTGATGGGCTTCATCAAGGGCAATAATATCCCGCTGGGCGTGCTGGGCGTGGTGCTGATCGTTATCCCGGTAGGTGCTGCGATCTGGCTGTCGCGAAGCGCCGCAAGCGAGGGGCGACCGGCGTTCGAAGCAGCGTTGGCTAATGGCTTCAAGGTCGATGAACGCTTGTGGCGGGAGGCCTCCGGCATTGCGCTGGACAAGACTGCCGGCATGCTCGCCATCGGCGACGCCAAGGGGACACGGATCGTGCCGGTCAGGTCCATCACCGATGTCAGCTATGTCGCACCGCGCGTCAGCGCCGCCTCCGGGACCGGCGCAATGGCCATATTCGCGCTGTTCCGCCAATCCTCGGTCGCGTCGCACAATTTCAGCCGGGCGGGTCTGTTCGTCTCGGCCGATGGCCAGCGCAGCCGGATCATCGGCGTACCTGAGTTCAGCGGCAAGGAATGGCAGCGGCTGATCGCCGAGGCCAAAGCCAAAGCGGCAAGCTAATCATTCAGGCGCCAGTCACTCCATCGTCAAATCCCGATGATCGTCTCGACAGCGCCCCAAAGTCGGCTTATCTATCGATCAACTGCCCGGTTTCTCCCGGGCCCAAAAGGTATTGCGATGACTGACATCAACGAAAAGATCGACCAGCAGGTGAAGTCCAGCGACGTGTTCCTCTACATGAAGGGCACCAAGGACTTCCCGATGTGCGGTTTCTCGGGGCGCGTGGTCCAGATTCTCGACTATCTGGGCGTCGACTATCAAACTGCCAATGTGCTCGAAGACCAGGAATTGCGCGAAGGCATCAAGGCCTACACCAACTGGCCAACGATCCCGCAGCTCTACGTCAAAGGCGAATTCGTCGGCGGCGCTGATATCATCACCGAGATGTTCCAGGCCGGCGAGCTGCAGACGCACTTCACCGACAAGGGCGTGCCGGTCAAGCAGACCGCCTGATCGCCCCTATTGCCTCCGACGCCGGAACATCGGCCGCAAAGCGCAGTTCGCGCAGCGGCCGGACCCGGCGTGTCGCTTCGGCATAGGTCGGGTGCAGCTTGTAGGCCGTGAGCGCCGACTCGCTCTCGAACTCGGCATAAACCACCACATCGACGTCATTGCCGATCTGGTCGACCTTGCGGTTCTCAGTGACCTCGAAATGGCTGACATGCGGGATGGTGCCCAGCAATTTCAGCCCGTCGAGGATGGCCGGCAGGTTTTCTGGCGATTTGGCAGTGAAGAAGACGATATGGCGGATCAATCAAAGCTCCGGCGTTTGCCCGCTAGGTAAGCGCTTGGGCGGCGAGGTCAATGCGTCATGTGTGCCGCTTATGGGCTTCATAACAACATGTCGTTTCGAACGGTCGAACGACGGGTATAGTTTCGCACCATGACCATCGCCGCCACCGCCCCTCTCCGCTCCGCCGCCGTTCCCATGATCGCAGTCGTTATTGCCGGCTGCATCATCGCCGCAATTACCAACGGCATCCGGACCAGCTTCGGCCTGTTCACGCTGCCGATGACCGGCGAGCTTGGCCTGTCGCGCGAGGCCTGGGGGATGGCGATGGCTATCCAGAACCTCGTCTGGGGTATGACGCAGCCTTTCGCGGGCGCCATCGCGGACAAATACGGCACCGGCCGGGTGATCGTGTTCGGGCTCGTGGTCTACGCGGCCGGGCTCGCTCTCATGGTCGTCTCGCCGACTGCCCCGCTGCTCGACCTCACCGCCGGCATTCTCTGTGGCGTCGGCATTGCGACGTCATCGTTCTCGATGGTGATGATCGCCTTCGGGCGCAACGTGCCGGCAGAAAAGCGCTCGCTGATCTATGGCGTTGCGACCGCGGCGTCGTCGTTCGGGCAGTTCGCCTTTGCGCCCATCGGTCAGGGCTTCATCTCGGCGTTCGAGTGGCAGAACGCGCTCCTCTATCTGGCCGTGTTCCTCGTCGCCGCGATCCCCCTCGCCTACGCGCTGCGCGGCAAGACGGAGAATGCGACCGGCGAGGCCGATCTCAAATTCATGGAGGCCTTGTCGCGCGCCTGGGGCTACGGCTCGTACCGGCTGCTGGTCATCGGCTTCTTCGTCTGTGGCTTCCATCTGGCGTTCATCAACGTCCACATGCCGGCCTATCTGGTGCAGTGCGGCCTCTCTCCGGAAGTTGGCAGCTGGTCGATCGCGATCATCGGCCTGTTCAACATCGCGGGCTCGCTCACTGCCGGCTATCTGGGCGGACGCCTGCCGAAGCAATTGATGCTGGCGACGATCTATTTCTCGCGCGCCGTCGCCATCGCTCTGTTCATGATCTTCCCGGTCACCGTGACCTCGGCCTATCTGTTCTCGGCCGCCATGGGCTTTCTCTGGCTCTCGACAGTGCCGCTGACGGCGGGGCTGGTCGCGCTGTTCTTCGGCGCGCGCTACATGGGGATGCTCTACGGCCTCGCCTTCTTCAGCCACCAGCTCGGCTCGTTCGTCGGCGTGTGGCTCGGCGGCTATGTCTACGACACCACGGGATCCTACAGCCTCGTGTGGTATCTGGGCATCCTGCTCGGCCTCGGCTCTGCAGCTATCCATCTGCCGATCAGGGAACTGGCGTCGCAGAAATTCCATGCCCTAGCGGCGTCCTGACGATTGATCGCAACCTAACCTTGCAATGAGGGGTTCACCGGAGCATGGTCCGCATATCGGGCCATTCTCCTGGTCTCCGGATATCAAATGACAGATCAATCTCTCGCGGCACGGGCCCTGTCCCGGCCCGAATTCATTGCCCTCATCGCTGCCCTGATGGCGATGAACGCGCTTGCCATCGACGTCATGCTCCCGGCCCTGCCCTATATGGGCGAAGCGCTGGGCGTCAGTAACGTCAATGAGCGCCAGCTTGTCGTCTCTGCCTACATGATCGGCTTCGGCGCAGCGCAACTCGTCTTCGGTCCGCTCAGCGATCGCTTTGGCCGTCGGGCTCCGCTGTTTGTCGGCCTTGCCATCTATATTATCTGCGCTTTTGCGGCGACGCTGGCGCCGACCTTTGCGATCCTTCTGGCCCTGCGCTTCGCTCAGGGCCTGGGTGCAGCGGCGACGCGCGTCGTCGCCATCTCGGTGGTGCGTGACCGCTTCTCTGGCCGCGACATGGCGGAAGTCATGTCGCTCACCTTCATGGTGTTCATGGTCATCCCGATCATCGCGCCGGGCATCGGGCAGATCATCCTGCTGACCGGGCCGTGGCATTACATCTTCCTGCTGATGGGGGGCCTCGCGACGGCGATCACCCTATGGGCCTATCTGCGCCTGCCCGAGACACTGCATCCCGACTATCGCCGCTCGCTCAGCCTCGGCTCGATCACCGACGGCTTCCGCATCGTCTTCACCAATAGAGTGGCGTTCTCCTACGGGCTCGCCGGCATGTTCCTATTCGGCGGCATGTTCGGTTTCATCATCTCGTCGCAGCAGATCTTCGTAGACATCTACGGGCTTGGCCCGTGGTTTCCGCTGGCCTTCGCTTTCATGGCCATCACCATGGCCGTCGCCTCGTTCCTCAACGCGCGGCTGGTGCGCCAGTTCGGCATGCGCCGGCTGAGCCATGGCGCCCTGGTGGTCTATCTGGCGACCTCAATCGTCTGGCTGGTCGCGAGCCTCACTGGGCCAGTGCCCTTCTGGGTGTTCTATGGACTGTTCCTCGTCATCCAGTTCATGTTCGGCTTCATGGCCTCGAACATGAACTCGCTATCGATGGAGCCGCTCGGCAAGGTTGCAGGTACGGCTGCGGCGGTGTTCGGCTTCACGCAAACGGTCGGCGGCGCGGTGCTCGGCACCTATATCGGCCAGCACTTCAACGGCACGCTCACACCTAATGCGCTCGGCTATGTGGCGATGGGCACGCTTGTGCTGGGCTGTGCATTGATCGCCGAGCGCGGCAAGCTGTTCGGGGTCAGCCCGGAATATGCGCACGCCCCCGCCGTAATCGACTAGCGGTTCTTGTGCCCGACGATGATCGTCCAGCCCAGATAGGGCCGGATTGTCCTGAGGTAATAGCCCCAGTCGTCGCTGCTCTTTTGCAGAACGTCATCGTGGTCCGGATGCGTCACGTTCTCCCGCGCCCAGCGCAACGTCGCATGCCGGTGATGGCTAGCATAGCGTTCGAAATCGGCGTCCGATGTCGAGATCATCGCCGACACTTCCGCGCCGTGCCGCTGCACCACGCCGCTGAGCTCGACCGGGTCGAGCGGCAGGTGCTGGTGGCCTGAAACGATGGGGCGATGCTTGAGCGTCAGATCGCCCACCACCACTGCCCCGCCCGGCTTTGCCGCCGCGACCATCCATTCGACGGCGGGCACAAAGCCGCCCAGTGCGAACGTCGCCCCCAGACATAGAACGACGTCGTAGTATCCGGCGTTGGGCGTGAACTTCTCCGCCGCGCCCTCTGCGTAGCTGATGCTGCCGCGCCGCGGCTTGCGGTTGCGCGCAAAATCGAGGAACGCCGGATTGAGTTCGAGCCCCGTGCCTTCGACGTCGTAGCGCTCGGCCCATTGCCGCATGACCCATGCCTTGCCGCATCCGATGTCGAGCACCTTCAGCCCGTCGCGCACATCGCAATAATCTTCCAACAGCCGGAGCTTCCGATCCGTCACCGGATTCTGGATCTCGATGTCCGCCTCGGCGATCGCCCAATAGTCCTGATGGTCCAATGCGTGGTCCTCCGGCTTTGACCGACTATACCGTCAGGAGGCGGGGCGGACGCAAGAGTGGCTTAGACGGTGAAGACTTCGCTTCTGAGGGCGGTCCAACTTTCCTTGTCGGCAGCGAGCAGCAGTCCACCCGTCAGATGCTCGACGCGGTAGGGCGAGCCGTCGAAGCGAGCGACGTAGCCGCCGGCTTCCTCGGCGATCAGGCAGCCGGGCAGATGGTCCCACGGCATCAGCTTGTTGAAGCTGGCGAAATGCGTGTGACCACCTGCGAACTGCCGGTAATCGTGCCCGGCGCAGCGGAAATTGAGCGGCTGTTTGACCTTGGCGAGATTGGCGAGGACAGTCGGCTTGGTGTCGAGATTGAGAAAGCCCATCGAGGCGCTCCCCACCATCTCCGAGACCGGGCGCGGCCCGGCAACCTGGAGCCTCTGCGTGTGGCCGTCGGGCCGGCGCATCCACGCGCCGCTGCCCCGTTCGGCCAGCACCCAATCGTCACCCATCGGATCGTAGATAATGCCGGCGACCGTCTCGCCATCGACGACCACTGCGGCCATGACGGCGAACAGCGGCAGGCCAGCGGCGAAGTTCGCGGTGCCGTCGACGGGGTCCACCACAATCGCGAGCCTCGCGCCGGGCAGCTTGTCGAGCAACGCCGGATCGGCCGCCACGCCCTCCTCGCCGATCACCACGGCGTCGGGCCAGCGCCTGGCGATCTCGCGCTTGATCATATGCTCGGCTTCCGTATCGGCCTCGGTCACAAGGTCGATGGCGCTTGTCTTTTCCTTGATGTCGTCGGCAGACAGCCGGCGGAAGCGCGGCAGGATCTCGGCTTTCGCCGCCTCGCGCAGGATCGTCGCGAGTTCGAGAATATCGATATTGGACATTACTTCCTGCCGACGCCGAGTGCTGCGAAGTCGAAGAGCTTGGTGTCGAGCAGATGGCTCGGACTGGCGTTGCCCAGCGCGCGGATCATGATGTCCTTGCGGCCGGGCATGCGTGCCTCGATGTCGTTGAGCATCGCCTTCATGGCGTTGCGTTCGAGCCCCTCCTGCGAGCCACAGAGGTCGCAGGGGATGATCGGGAACGCCATCTGCTCGGCGAATTTCGCGAGGTCCGGTTCGGCGCAATAGATCAGCGGCCGCAGGACTTCGACGTCGCCATCGTCGTTCAGCAGCTTCGCCGGCATCGCCGCGAGCCTGCCGCCGTGGAAGAGGTTCATGAGGAACGTCTCGAGGCTGTCCTCGCGATGATGCCCCAGCACCAGCGCCGAGCAGCCCTCCTCCCGCGCGATGCGATAGAGGTGGCCGCGCCTGAGCCGCGAGCAAAGCGAGCAATAGGTCGCGCCCTGCGGCAGCTTGTCGGTGACGATCGAATAGGTGTCGGCGTACTCGATCCGATGTTCGATGCCGTTGGCGTTCAGGAATTCGGGCAGGATGTGCTTGGGGAAGTTCGGCTGGCCCTGGTCGAGATTGCAGGCCAGCAAATCCACCGGCAGCAGGCCGCGCCATTTGAGGTCGAGCAGGATGGCCAGCAGCCCATAGCTGTCCTTGCCGCCCGACAGCGCCACCAGCCAGCGCTCGCCGGGCCGCACCATGCCGAATTTGTCGATCGCCTCGCGGGTCAGCCGGACGAGGCGCTTCCTGAGCTTGTTGAACTCCACCGAGCGCGGGGCGGCCCGAAACATCGCGGGTGCCAGTTCCTCGGCACCATCTTTCATCGCATCGGCGGTCACGATCTCGTTCATGGCGCCGGTCTAGCCTCAAAATCCTCGGGTTACAACGCGGTAAGCCCGACGCAGATTCCTTGCTGACTCTCGTTCCTGTCAGTTAGATGACACCACCACGCGCCGCAGGAGTCCGCCCCCGTGTTCCGCTCATTCTTCCCGACACCGAAGCTGTTTTTCGCCTCCGCCGCCGTGTGGATGCTAATTACGACGCTGATTTTCCAGCTGGTGGGCGATCCCGTCCGCTCGGTGATCAGTATCGACCGGTTCCTCGCGCCCGCGATCTGCGCGCCTGCCGATGTGCCCGCGGCACAGCCGGGCGACGCCGCCAATCCGAACGCCCCGGCGCCGACCGAGAGCTCGGCGCCAGGCGCTGCGGCCACCGACACAGCGGCACCCGCAGCGGCTCCCGTCGCGACACAGGCGAATTGCGTGGCCGAGGACACCAACTTCCTAAACGGCGCCCGCATCTGGGAAT
>JBDSHC010000043.1:0-59088 GCA_039918675.1 Devosia sp. | reverse complement strand
GGTCACCTTCTGCGTGGCCTCAGCGACCTTGCGGGAGCCGGTGGCGACCTCGGTGGCCGATTGGTCGATCAGTGCTTTGACTTCAGATGAAGCCTGGGCCGCGCTCTGGGCGAGGCGCCGCACCTCGACCGCGACGACCGCGAAGCCCTTGCCTGCATCACCGGCACGGGCTGCTTCTACCGAAGCGTTGAGAGCAAGCAGATTGGTCTGGAACGCAATGTCGTCGATGAGGCCGATGATGTTGGAGATCTTGGTGGACGAGGCCGAGATGCGCTCCATCGCATCATTAGCCTCTTTCATCACGCCATTGGTCTCGCCAGCAGTGCCCGAGACGAGCTTCGCCTTGGCACTCGCCGAGCTAGCGCGCTTGGCGTTCTCGGCAACGGTTCCCGCCAGCTGCTCCAATGCGGCCGATGTCTGCTCCACGGCCGCTGCCTGCTTCGTGGTGCGGTCGGCGAGATCGTTGGCGCCAGACAGGATTTCGCCTGTCGCCGTCTTGAGCGAGGTAGAGGCGCCGAGCAAGCGACTGACGATGCCCTGGAACGTGCCGATCGTGCCATTGAAGGCCACCCGGACCTTCTCGATGTCGCCCGAGAAGGCCGTGTTGATGCTCGCAGTGAGATCGCCATCGGCGAGGCGCGACAGGTGCGCGCCGAGGACCTTCACGGCTTCCTTGCGGGCGGTCGCCTCAGTGGCGTCAGTGGCGTATTTGACGACCTTATAGGGCTTGCCGCCGAGATCGAAGATCGGGTTGTACGAGGCCTGGATCCAGACCTCCTTGCCACTCTTTCCTAGCCGGCGATATTCAGCGGACATGGTCTCCCCACGGCGCAGGGTTTCCCAGAATTGCTGGTATTCCGCCGATTGCGCGTAGGTCGGATCAACAAACATGCGGTGATGCTTGCCCTTGATCTCGTCGAGGCCGTAGCCCATCGCTTTGCAGAAATTGTCGTTGGCCTTGATGATCGTGCCATCGAGATTGAACTCAATGACTGCCTGAGCGCGCCCGATGGCCGCAAGCTGGCTGGCGGCATCGGCCGAGGCCATTTTGCGCTCGGTCACATCCGCAGCGATCTTAACGACCCTCACGGGCTTGCCGGCTTTGTCGAATACCGGATTGTAGGACGCTTGGATCCAGACTTCCTTGCCGCCCTTGCCGAGGCGTTTGTATTCGGCGCTGTCGAATGCACCCCGTCCGAGACGACGCCAGAACTCGGCATACTCGGGCGATTGCGCGTAGGCAGGCTCGACGAACATGCGGTGATGCTGGCCCTGAATTTCGGCCAGCGTGTAACCCATGGCAGAGAGGAAATTCTCGTTTGCCATCAGGATGATACCATCCAGCGAGAACTCAATAATCGCCTGCGATTTTGAAATCGCTGCAAGCGTAGCGGATGAATTATTCTTGGACGACGCAAACAGCGACGAAAAACGATTGGTCATTATCAAACTCCCCCGAGTTCAGGCGTAAAGGGTGAGCCTCGATAACTAAGGGAAGGTGAATTTTCGTCCGCGGGCATCTGCGATACGCGGAAATCTGTAGATGAGATGTCAAATTGAAAGACCGGCCGCCGAAGTAACCAGCGGCCGGCTACTGCAATCAGACAGCCTTTGCCTTGAGGTCTGGTGGCACGATCTCCGCCATCAGGTCGACAATCGCGTCCATCGCTGGAACGACCTTCTGACCCTCGCTACCTAGGCGGCGAATGGACACCGTCCCCTCTTCGGCCTCGCGCTTGCCCACGACCAGCATCACCGGGACCTTCTGGGTCGAGTGCTCGCGGACCTTGTAGTTGATCTTCTCGTTGCGCACGTCGAGCTCGGCACGGATGCCGGCATCCTTCAGCTGGCGCACCAGCTTTTCGGCATAGGCATCGGCGTCCGACACGATGGTCGCAACGACCACTTGCACCGGCGACAGCCACATCGGCATCCTGCCGGCATAGGATTCAATCATCATGCCGATGAAGCGCTCAAGGGAGCCGAGAATGGCGCGGTGCAGCATGACGGCGTATTGGCGCGAACCGTCCTCAGCGACGTAGGTCGCGTCAAGCCGTTCGGGCAGCACATAGTCGAGCTGCAGCGTGCCGACCTGCCAGGAGCGGCCGATCGCATCTTTCAAATGGAACTCGAGCTTGGGCGCGTAGAAGGCGCCCTCCCCTTCCGCGATGACGAAGTCGTAGCCGGTGGCGCGGAGGGCATCGCCCAGCGCCTTCTCGGCGGCGTCCCAACGCTCGATGGTGCCGCCGAATTTCTCCGGCCGCGTCGCGAGCTTGATGACGACATTGTCGAAGCCCATGTGCTCATAGACCGAATAGAGCAGATGGACGAAGTGCTCGGTCTCGGACTGAATCTGGTCTTCGCGGCAGAAGATGTGCGCGTCGTCCTGGGTCATCTGGCGGACGCGCAGCAGCCCATGCAGCGCGCCATGCGCTTCGTTGCGATGGCAACAGCCGAACTCGGCCATGCGCATCGGCAGATCGCGATAGGATTTTGTGCCCTGATTGAAGATCTGGATGTGCGCGGGGCAGTTCATCGGCTTCAGTGCCATCAGGTCGGACTTGCCCGACAAGATCGGGCCTTCCTCCTCGGTGCCCGGCACTTCGTCGGGCACGACGAACATGTTCTCGCGATACTTGCCCCAATGGCCCGACTGCTCCCAGAATTTGGAGTTCATGAGCTGGGGCGTCTTCACTTCCTGATAGCCCGCCTTGTTCACGCGGCGGCGGATATACTCTTCCATCTGGTTGTAAATGACGAAGCCCTTGGGGTGCCAGAACACTGAGCCCGGCGCCTCGTCCTGCAAATGGAACAGATCGAGCTCGCGGCCGATCTTGCGATGGTCGCGCTTCTCGGCCTCCGCCATCATGTGGAGATAGTCGTCGAGTTCCTTCTGCGATGCGAATGCCGTTCCATAGAGACGGGACAGCACTGGGTTGTTGCTGTCGCCGCGCCAATAGGCGCCGGCCACTTTGGTCAGCTTGAAGGCGGTGCCGATATCCTTGGTCGAGCGCATATGCGGGCCGCGGCAGAGGTCGAACCACTGGCCCTGCTTGTAAATCTTGATCTTCTGGTCGGCGGGGATGGCGTCGACGAGCTCGACCTTGAAGGTCTCGCCTTTGGCGGCAAAGACGCGCTTGGCCTCGTCGCGGTCCCAGATTTCCTTGGTGAAGGCCGCGCCGCGCTCGACGATTTCCTTCATCTTCTTTTCGATGGCGGGGAAGTCGTCTTCGGAGAACGGCATTTCGCGCTTGAAGTCGTAGTAGAAGCCGTTCTCGATGACGGGGCCGATGGTCACCTGCGTCGTCGGCCAGAGTTCCTGGACCGCCTCGGCGAGGACGTGCGCAGCATCGTGCCGGATCAGGCCGAGGCCATCGATACTGTCGCGCATCACGAATTCGATTTTACCGTCGTCCTCAAGGGAATCGGAGAGGTCCGCGAGGACCCCGTTCCACTTCATGGCGACGGTCTTTTTGGCGAGGCTCATCGAGATGCCTTCGACCACGGTGGTCCCGGTGGTGCCACGCGCATAGTCGCGTACTGCACCGTCGGGGAACGTCACCTTGATCATTTGGAATCTCCATTGAGCCGCCGGAATGGCGGGGTTGGGGCTCTTAACACTTCTGTTCCTGAGGGGAAACGCCAAGTCGAACCGTGGCTTCTCTTCTGCTCTGTCCTTGGCGGTCCAAGGGGACCACGAAGTCGAACCGTGGCTTCTCTTCTGCTCTGTCCTTGGCGGTCCAAGGGGACCACGAAGTCCAACCGTAGCTTCTCTTCTGCTCTGTCCTTCGCGCCCGAGAGGGCCACGAAGGCCAACCGTAGCTTCTCTTCTGCTCTGTCCTTCGCGCCCCGAGAGGGCCACGAAGTCCAACCGCTTTTGGACGAGCGGAGGTGCCCGACATCCTGACGGCTTCGGGGGTTATTGTGCCGCAGACTGGCTTTTTTGCGCTCTGTCCGAACGATCCCAAGCGGGCTCGCTCGGCCAACCGCGGCCGGCCTACGGGCGGAGAGCGCCGTGCGCCTCCGAAAGGGTGGGGGTGTGATGAGACACCCCGCGCTCTCCGCGATGGATTTTGGGAATGGCCGGTTGACAGCCTTTGGAGCCGCGAGCCGGGATCCGAACCCGGAGGGTGCGACCACCCTCCGCCATCACTGACGCCAGCCACTTCGTCGGTGGCTCGCAGGAAGATGACGACAGCGGGGGGAGATTACGATGGGGTTGGAGGACCGTGCGTATGGGTGGGGTGAGATTGTTGTAAGCGATTGGTGGAGCTGCGGTTTCCGGGGCCCACATGCGCATCTCTCGGCCGTCATGGCCGGTCCCCGGATCGCGTCCGGGGATGACCCGGCCACCCAGCGAGATGCGCGTTCGGTTGTGTCCCCGGGTCAAGCCCGCGGATGACAATCGAGGGGCCAGTAGGTGACCGCGCAGCACGCCCGGACCGAGTTCGTGGCGCACCCCCTCCGAGCTGCGCTAGGCCTTCGGCCAAGCTCCGCTTGCTTCCCCCGTCAAGGGGGAGGTGGGTGCCGACTGTGGGCCCGGGTGCTTGGGGCCGCCCCCTTCCGTCGCCTTTTCTTCCGCTCTGGCCGATCGATCCCAAGCGGGCTCGCTCGGCCAACCGCAATTGGCGACACCTTCCCCCGCGAGCGCGAGAAGGGCGCAGACTGCGGGATTGAGGGCGGCTGCTACAGCACCTTCGTAACCGACAGGAAGCCGGGGCGGTCTTCGTTGGCGGCTTTGATGGCGGCTTCGGAGCCGAGTACGGCGACTTTGCCGGTGGTGGCGACTTCGGCCAGCACTTCAGCGAAGCGTTTGAAGTCGGTGCTGGATGCGCTCAGGACTTCTTCGCGGCGGTGCTGGCGGTTGTCTTCGCTGTTGCCGGTGAGTTCCCACATCAGCGAGGTGAAGCCCTTGGCGTCGGGCAGGCGGTAGGTGTCGATGGAGCCGATGGCGCCGATGATCGAGCGGACGAGATCCTGGTCGCCGACACCCTCTTTGAGGAACGCCGCGGCGCCATCATAGGCGGCGAGCGTCGGCAGCAGATTGGGGTCGCGGTAGGAGCTGAAGAACAGCCCGCCCGAGAACGGATCGAAGCTGGCCGAGCCGCCATAGGCACCGCCCTGCACGCGCACCTTGTCCCAGAGGTACGTGGTGTTGAGGTGACGCATGGCGACCGACGTTGCGCCGCTGTGCTGATAGCCCAGATCGTAGATGTTGGCGCCCTTGGCGACATAGTTCACCTGGCCCGGGAAGGTCAGGCCCTCATTCAGCACCGGCGTCGTCGGCCAGACATTGATGGCGCCAATGGAAGCCGGCAGATTGGCGATGAAGGCGCCGAGCTGCGGCTCGATGGTCTTGAGCAGCGCGGCATCGGCGGTGACGTTGACGATCATCGAATTGCGGTCGATGAGAATGTCACGCAGGCCCTCGAAGGCCGCCTGCACACCGGCCCAGTCGCTGTCCATGCGGGCGATCAGATCGCGTAGGAAGAACAGATATGCGACACCGCCCGAATGCTCGTTGGCCCAGGAGGCCGAGTTCAGCGCCGCGGAGAGACGCGACACGGCGATGCCATTGCCGCGACCGGAGAGGCCGGATTCAAAGCCCGCCTTTTCCTCGAGCGCCATCTGCTTGATGCGTTCGCGATTGTCGAGACGCGCGGAGGTCAGCACGTCGTCGATGATGGCGAGCAGCTCACCGATCTTGTCGGGCACGGCTTTGCCGCGCACGAACAGCCAGGCGGCGATCGATGTCGTGTCGCGCATCATCGAGATGGAGCGCGACGCGCCGACGCCGCCGGTGGAGCGGCCGATGCGCTGGGTCAGCGAAACGAAATCTTCCTTCGCCGTACCCGTCTGGAACAGCGCGCGCGAGAACAGCGACAGATAGGGCACGAGGTCCTGCGGCACGCGGCGCAGATCGAAGCCGAGATCGAGATAGATCACGCCATTGGTCGGCAGCGCATGCGTGTAGAGCGTCGCGCCGTTGAGGTTGCCACGTTCGATCGGGATGGGCTTATTGGTCCGGTCGAGATCCTTGAGGCCGAGGGTCGGGATCTTCGCAAGAGCTTCCGGCGGATCGGTCGCTTCCTGCAGCGCCTTGAGCTTGGCGGTGATCTCGACGACCTCCTCGCGCTCCTCCTCATCAAGGGCGGCAGCGACGGCATCGAGGCGGGCGCGCTCCTCGGCAATTTCCTGCGCCGCGAGGCTGGTGTCGGCCTTGAGCAGCACGGTGGTGCGGTGCTGGTTGTCGACGAGATCGTGCCGGATGATGGTTTCGAACACGCGCTCACCGGCGGCGAGCTTGGCCTTGAGCGACGCGAGCGGCTGCTCATAGGTGAGCGCTTCGAATGGGTCGCCGCCATGCAGCCAGTTGCGCATGGTGCGGAACATCAGCGCCATACCGCGTGGGAACGAGCCAGTGTTGTTTTCGCGCAGCGCGAACTCGAAGGAGTTGATCGAAGCCTCGATGGTGAGCGGATCAATCCCATCTTTGGCGAGACGTGCCAGGGTTTCGAGGATCAGCGCCTCGACCTTGCCGCCATCGGCTTCGTCGATACCCTTCATGCCAACCGTGAAATACGGTTGGAGCATATCGTCGGCGAGACCCGAGCCGGTAAGGCCCTCGCCGAGGCCGGAATCGGTCAGGGCCTTGCGCAGTGGCGCGGCGGAATTGCCCACCAGCACATGTTCGAGCACGGCCAGCGCCAGCGTGGTCTCGGGGTTGGTGACCTCGTCCAGCATCCAGTTGACGGTGACCATGCCGGTTTTCTTGCCCGGCTCGGCTTCGGTTGCGGCGTAGGTGCTCTCGATATGCTTGGGCGCGTGGAAGCGCGGTTGCGGCCTGATGCGCGCATCGATCGGCGCCGCATCGAACTGCGTCAGATACTCGTCCAGCATGCTGAGGCGGCGGTCAGCTGGATCGTCTCCATAGAACACGATTCTAGCGTTGGACGGATGATAGAACTTCTTATGGAAGTTCTTGAAGTAGCTGTAGGTCAGATCGGGGATCGCTTTGGGATCGCCGCCCGAATTCACGCCATAGGCGTTGTCCGGATAAAGCGACAGCTGGCTGAGCTTGCCGAGCACAGACGCGGGCGAGGAATAGACGCCCTTCATCTCGTTGAACACGACGCCCTTGAACGAAAGCGGCATCTGCGTGCCATCGGCCTCGTAATGCCAGCCTTCCTGGCGGAACGTGTCCTCGCTGATCAGCGGGAAGAACACAGCATCGAGATAGACGTCAACAAGGTTGTAGAAATCCTGGAGGTTCTGCGACGCGACCGGATAGGCGGTCTTGTCGGGGAATGTCATGGCGTTGAGGAAGGTATTCATCGAACTTTTGATGAGCTCGACGAAGGGCTTCTTGACCGGATATTTGCGGCTGCCGCACAGCACCGAATGCTCGAGGATATGCGCCACGCCGGTCGAATCCTCCGGCGGCGTCTTGAAGGTGATGCCGAAGACCTTATTCTCGTCGTCGTTCACATAGCTCATCACCTCGGCACCCGTCTTTTTGTGACGATAGAGGCGAACATTGGAGGCGATCTCGAGGATCGTCTCGTCGCGAACGAGGTCGAAAGCGGCATGCACTGTCATTTGGGCTCACTCAGGAGGTGGGTGAGCCCAATTTAGGTGCTGGGAGAAGGGTTTGAAACCCCTCGTCAGATGCCGCCGCGAACTTCCGGGCGCACTTTTTCGAGATAGAAGTCCTTGAGCTTGGCGACGAGACTCGGCTCCAGCGGGTCCATGCGACTGGCGGCGGCATTGCCCTTGAGCTGGTCGGGGCGGCTGACGCCCGCGATGATGGTCGAAACCGCCGGTTGATCGAGGATCCAGCGCAGGGCCAGATCGGCGAGGCTCATGCCCGTGGGCAGCCAATGTTTCACCTCGTCGGCAAAGCCCACGCCTTTCTCGAACGGCAGGCCCGAGAACGTCTCGCCGACATAGAACGAGCCGCCGTCGCGGTTGAAATTGCGGTGGTCGCCGGCGGTGAAAGTCGTGGTTTTGGTCATCTTGCCCGAGAGCAGGCCAGAGGCGAGCGGCAGGCGGACGATGATGCCGACATTGTTCTTCTGCGCAGTGGGGAAGAGCCCCTCGATCGCGTCCTGGCGGAAGAGGTTGAAGATGGTCTGAAGTGACACGCAATTGTCGCTGCGCATCGCGAGGAGGCCCTCCTCCACCGTCTGAACGCTGGCGCCCCAAAACCGGATGAGACCCTCGGTCTGCATATCGTCCATCCAGGTGAAGATCTCGCCGTCGCGCAGCACCTCGATCGGCACGCAATGCAGCTGGGCGAGGTCGAGCGTCTCGACGCCGAGGTTCTTGATCGAGCCGGTGAGGCTCTCCTTGATCCGGGCCTTGTTGTATTTGGTCATGCCCTCGAACTGTGGGCCGCGGCCAAGCTTAGTGGCGACGAGAACGCCATTCTTGTCCTTGAAGCCACCGATGCGCCGTTCCGACTGGCCGGCACCATAGACGTCGGCCGTGTCCCAGAAGTTCACATCGAGCGAGCGGGCCGTCTTGAGGATCTCGGTGGCGGTCTCATCATTGACCGGCCCGAAGCTCTCGCCGAGCTGCCAGCAGCCGAGACCGATTTCGCTGACCTGATAGCCAGTCTTGCCGAGCGTGCGAATGTTCATCAATGCCGTTCCTTGGTTGCCAGGAATTCTACTTTTGGGTTGTCGCGCTGCGCGCGGCCGAGCCACCAGGCGGACTGCGCGAGGTAGACCGGGTCGCCATCCTTGTCTTCGGCGAATTCGAGCTTCTGCGCGGTGATAAAAGTGTCGAGCGCCTTCTTGTCGTCGGAGCGCACCCAGCGGGCCATTTCGAAATTGATGTTCTCGAATGAAATCGGCACGTTGTATTCCTTGAGGATGCGCGCCTGCAGCACTTCGAGCTGCAGCTGGCCGACGACGCCCACAATGTAGTCTGCGCCGATCATGCGGCGAAACACCTGCGCCACACCCTCCTCGGCGAGATCGCTGAGCGCCTTCGACAATTGCTTGGCCTTGATCGGATCGGTGAGGCGGACGCGGCGGATGATCTCGGGCGCGAAGTTGGGGATACCCGTGACCTTGATGCTGGCGCCCTCGGTGAGCGTGTCTCCGACGCTGAGCGTGCCGTGATTGGGGATGCCGACGATGTCGCCGGCGACAGCCTCTTCGGCGAGCTCGCGATTGTGCCCGAAAAAGAACATCGGGTTGGCAATGGAGAGGTCCTTGCCGGTGCGGACATTGCGCAGCTTCATGCCGCGCGTAAAAGTGCCCGATGACATGCGGAGGAACGCCACGCGGTCGCGGTGGTTGGCGTCCATGTTGGCCTGCACCTTGAACACGAAGCCGGTGACCTTGGGCTCGTTGGGATTGATCGGCGCGGGCTCTGCTGGCTGCGGGCGCGGCTCGGGCGCCCAGGCGCCGAGCGAACGCAGCAGCGCCGGTACGGCCACGGTTTTCAGTGCGGAGCCGAAGATCACCGGCGTCAGATGGCCGGCGCGATAGATCTCGAGATCGAAAGCTGGGTAGCCGATGCGGGCGAGCTCGAAGGATTCGAGCGACGCTTTGATCACCGGATCGGAGGTGAGGTCGGGGTCATTGAGCAGCGTATCGGGGTCGGTGAACTGCTTCAGCACTTCACCCTGTGGCGACAGAATCTGGCCGCCGACGAGGTCGACGATGCCCTTGAAATCGACGCCCTGCCCCAGCGGCCAGACGACTGGCGACACGTCGAGCGCCAGCGTATCGGCGATCTCGTCGAGGATGGCGATCGGGTCCTTGCCCTCGCGATCAACCTTGTTGGCGAAGGTGATGATCGGGATGTCGCGCAGGCGGCACACTTCGAAGAGCTTGAGCGTCTGCGCCTCAATGCCCTTGGCGACGTCGATCACCATGACCGCGGCGTCGACAGCGGTGAGCGTACGATAGGTATCTTCCGAGAAATCCGAGTGACCGGGGGTATCGAGCAGATTGAAGGTCAGGCCCTCATGCTCGAAGGTCATCACTGAGGACGAGATCGAAATGCCGCGCTGCTGCTCGATTTCCATCCAGTCCGACCGCGTGGCGCGCGTATTGGCCCGGCCGCGCACCGCTCCGGCCTGCTGGATAGCGCCCGAGGACGCGAGCAGCTTTTCGGTCAGCGTCGTCTTGCCGGCGTCAGGGTGCGAAATGATCGCAAAGGTCCGGCGCGACTGGTACGGCATGAGCCGCGTCGCGGCGGCGGTCTGGGTCAGGGCGTCCATGCGGGGCGTTTACCGTAAAAAAGAAAGGGCCGCCAGACTGGCGGCCCTTTCCCGATTTCGCAGTTGCGATCGGCTCCTGGCACTTAAGCCGGAGCGCTGCGCCTCTTACAGAGGCTGCCCCGCAAGGAAGCGCAACGACCCAAAGCTTTTCGAAACCGGCGATTTCTGATGATGCATTGGATCACCTCCTTTCAATGTTGATGATGCAGGGAGGTTGGGTGAAATCCGCGGTCTTGGCAAGACCTATTGGCGCCGTGACCCGTGTAACAAATGACATGCCGCCCGGCGGGACTCTCGTCGCCCGGCGAAAAGAATCGTGCTGCCGCGGAAACTTCTTTACCCGGCAAGGCATTAGACCCTCAGCGTCATCATGAGAGAAGATATGATGCGCATCCGATACGACATTATCCCACAAGGCGGCGGCTGGAGCATCGCGATGGGAGGGGCTGTCGGCCCACCCTACTCCGATCTCGAGGATGCCGTGCGCGACACCGAAGACGTCGCCTCTGTTCTGGTCGCAAGTGGCGACGAGGTGTCGATCATCGTCTGGCGGGGTGGCAAGCCGCTTGTGCTTGAGACGCTCGAGCCCTGGATGGACAAGCGACCTCGCAGCGCCGGCTAGCCCCGCTTTACGATAATTTCACCATAAGCGTTCACATTCGCCGCCATTGTGTGAGTTAGGCGAGTGATAATGACTGCAGTAATTGGCAAGGCGTGGTGGTGGGTGCTGGTCGCGATCGTAGTGACGGCACCGCTTTTGATGCTCACCGGGCTGCTCTACTAGCCCGCAATCGTCTCCTCGACACCTGAGGGCTTGAGTTCGATTACGGCATCGCCGGGGGCGATGACGGTCTTGCGATGCGTGATGGCGAGGATGGTCATCTCATCGGCGAGGTTGCGGATCTCTGCCATGATCTCGGTTTCCGTGCCCTCATCGAGTGCAGAGCTGGCTTCGTCGAGAAACATCACCGCTGGATCGGCATAGAGCGCACGGGCGATGGCGATGCGCTGGCGCTCGCCGCCCGATAGGCGCAGGCCGCGCTCGCCGACGATAGTCGCATAGCCTTCGGGCTGAGATGCGATGAAATCGTGGATCGACGCGCGGCGGGCGGCGCGTTCGAGTCTCTCCGGATCGAGGAGCCGCCCGAGCACGATGTTGTGTTCGAGGCTCTCATTGAGCAGCATGATCTCCTGCGGCACGACCCCGATGACGCCATACCAGTCCGTGCGCGCCACGCCACCGAGGTCACGACCGTCGACGCTGATGCGTCCCGACTGAGGCTCGAGCGATTTGAGCGCAAGCTTGAACAGCGTGGTCTTGCCCGCGCCGGTTTCACCGACGAGGAAATTGATGCGTCCGCGACGCGCGGTGAAGCTGACATTGATGAGGCCCGGTGCCTCACGATAGGCGAAGCCCACTCTGTCGAACATGATCGTCCCCTCGCCGAGATTGAGGCGGGTGTGCGCCGCCGCGTCCGGTTCCTCAGGCGCTGCCCACATACGAGCGAACGGCATGAAGCCTGCCCATGAGCGCATCAGCTGGTCGATCATCGTGCCGATCATTTCGAACGGCTGATTGAGCTGCAGCAGCAGGGCGTTGAAGAGGACGATGTCGCCGACCGAGATTTCGCCGGCGCGGTATCGCGGCAGGAGGAGTGCGAATGTGAGGGCGAACTGAACCGCGAGCAGGATTCCGACGATACTGACAATGACGATACGGCGCACCGCATAGCCGCGCCAATGCGTGCCGACGCGCCGGACTTTCTCGGTGAACGTGCGAACCATCCAGTCTTCGCTGCCGAAATAGCGCAGCGTCTTCATGGCGTTCACCGAATTGCCGACGAAGGCAGCATTCTCCTGGTCGGCGGCGATACCACCCTCGAGGTGGCTGCGGACCCAGCGACCACCCAGATAGGTGAGCCCGATGTGGAGCGCGCCATAGCCGAAGACGATGAGCGCGATCTCGAAATTGATCGACGCGCCGAGCAGCAGGATGGCGAGGACGATCTGCAATGTGCCGGGAAGGAGCGCTATAAGCCCCATCTGCACGATGAAATAGATGCTGTTGCTGCCGCGCGATTGCGCGCTCTGGATCGCCGCTGGATTGTTGTCGATGAAGAAGGCGATGGTCTTCTTCAGCAGCCGCTGGAAGAAGGCCGTCGCGGCAATGAAGTTGAATTGCTCGGCGGCGATGATGGCCAGATTCTGGACGATCTGCGTGATTGCATTCGAGGCGCCTAGCAGCACGCCATAGGCGATGAACCCCGCCAGCAGCCACTCGACCCATTGACCCGGCCGCATCTCGTCGATCAGCCGCGAAAACAGATAGGGCGCGCCGATGCCGGCAACGGACGATACGATGACAGCGAGTGCAACGAGGATCAAAGTCCCGCGCGCCGCCTTCCAATAGTCACGATAGATGGCGCGGACCGGGGCGAGCATATCGCGAGTGCTCAGCTTGGGCAGCGCCGCGTCGGTGTCGCTATTGGACATTGCTGCCCTCCATCGCCGCGGGGACGGAGGGCATACACAGATCGAGCGACGGCGGCTAGCCCCTACTCGCTGATCGCGTGCGCGGGGTCGAGCTTCGGCTTGTTCTTGGGGTTGCGCAGCAGCAGCACCAGCGGGGCAGAGACCACGGTGATGATGGCCATGAACCAGAAATCGTCGAGATAGGCGATCATCGCCGCCTGCTGCGCGACGAGACCGGTCATGCTTTGCAGCGTTGTGCCGATGCCCTGCAACACGCCTGGCAGATCGCGGATCTGGCTGCTGTTGAGCGTGATGCGCGACGCGATCTCGGAATTGTTGACCTGGATCATCGAGGCGAGGATCGTGGTCACCAGCGAGATGCCAACGCCCTGCCCCACATTGCGCACAAGGCTGAAGATGGCCGTGGCGTCGATGCGGTGCTTGGGGTTCGTGGTGGCGAAGGCCAGCGTGTTGAGCGGCACGAAGACGAGGCCCAGCCCGATACCCTGCAGCAAGCCGGAGATGAGCAGCGGACCCTGATCCATGACGATATCGAAGCCGGTCATCATGAACAGCGACCACGCCGATATCGCGATGCCAGTAATGACGAGGACCCGCGCATCGATGCGCCCGACCAGCCGGCCGACGACGATCATCGAGATGAACGTGCCCACGCCCCGCGGCGCCATTACGATGCCGCTGCTGATGACGGAGTAGCCCATTAGTCCCTGCAACAGAGGCGGCAGCAACGCGAGACCGGCGAACGCCGTGATGCCGATCATGAAGATGAAGAACAGGCCCGACACGAAGTTGCGGTCCTTGAACATCGCGAGATCGACGAAGGGATGTTCGGCGGTCCAGCAATGGACGACGAACATCCACATGCAGGAAATGGCGAGACCGAGATAGAGCCAGATTTCGGGAGAGTCGAACCAGCCAACGCTCGAACCGCGATCGAAGATCATCTGCACGGAAGCGACAGCGATGGCGAGGAGACCGAAGCCGAAGAAGTCGAACGGCCGGATCTTGGGCTTCTCATTGGGCATATAGATGTAGAGCGCGGTGAGCGCCAGAATGCCGATGGGCAGATTGATGAGGAACACCGCGCGCCAGTCGAAGTTCTCGGTGAGAATGCCGCCCAGCGTCGGCCCGATGATCGGCGCGACCATGATGCCGGCGCCGAACAGGGCCATGGCCTGGCTCATTTTCTCGCGCGGGTTGATATCGAGCATGATTGCCTGGGCGAGCGGCGCGAGGGTGGCGCCGAAGATGCCCTGGGCAACGCGGAACATCACCATTTCGGGCAGGCTCGTCGCGATACCGCAGAGCAGTGAAGCGACGGTGAAGCCGGCGACGCCGATGAGCAGCAGATTGCGGCGGCCGAGCCGGTCGGCGAGCCAGCCCGACAGCGGCGTCGCAATGGCGGCGGCCACGATATAGGAGGTGAGTACCCAGCTCACCTCATCCTGCGAAGCCGAGAGCGAGGCGCGCATGTGCGGCAGCGCGACATTGGCGATGGTGGTGTCGAGCACCTGCATCACCATGGCGAGCATGATTGCGGCAGTGAGCAGACCCTTGTTCTTGACGACAAGGGTGGGTTGCGAAACGGCCTCGGCCATTTTCTCAGTCCTTAGCCAGCGGGCTTGGTATCGACCGCGACGACCGCGCTCATGCCGGCGCGCAGCACCTTGCCATCGACGGGCGTCACGTCGATGCGGACGGGAATGCGCTGCGTGACCTTGATCCAGTTGCCGGTGGCGTTCTGGGCCGGGATCAGCGCGAACTCAGAGCCCGTGGCGGCCGAGATCGAGTCGAGCGTGCCTTCGAAGACGATGCCGGGATAGGCATCGACCTTGACCTCGACCGGCATGCCGATCGCGATGGCGGAGAGCTGCGTCTCCTTGAAGTTGGCTTCGATCCAGGTGTCGCCGGTCTCGATCAGGCTCGCAATGGTGGTGCCCGTCGCGATGAACTGGCCGACATTGAGTGAAGCGACCTGGCTGACGATGCCGTCGGCGGGCGCGACGACGGTGGTCTTGGCCAGATTGCGGGCCGCGACATCGCGCGCCGCGAGCGCAGCGCGAACCGCGGGGTGATCGTCGGTGACGATATCGGGGTTGCCGGTCAGCGCGGCTGTCGCCTGCGCAACCTGCTATTGCGCGGCGATTACGCCGTTCCGCGCGGTCTCAAGCGCCAGCTTGACGTCATCGAGCGTGGCGTCGGACGCGGTGCCGCTTTCGACGAGCGAATTCTTGCGATCGAACGCCGCCTGACGGATGACGAGCGTCGACTGCATCGCGGTGAGCTGCGCCTGCGCGGTGCCATACGCGACCTTGAGCTGCTCGACATTGACGCGTGCGGTGGCGAGCGCCGCATCGGCCTGCGCCAGCGCGATCTGGTAGGGCTCGGCATCGAGCGTGAACAGCGTATCGCCGGCCTTGACGATCTGATTGTCCTTGACGGCGACGGTGGTGATGCGTCCGCCGACATCGGCGCTGAGCGACACTTTGGCCTGCTGCACATAGGCGTTGTCGGTATCCTGATAGCGGCCGCCGGTGAGGTAGAAATAGCCACCCACCGCAGCCAGCAGCACAGGCACGGAAACCAGAATGAGGTTCCGGCGGCCATTGCGCTTCTTCGCCGGAGCCAGCGGCGCAGCAGGAGCCGCTGCCTCTGTGGGAGCGGCGGGCTTTTCGGCCAGCGGCATCTTCACGATCTCGGCTTCACCAGCTTTGGGTTCACTCATCCGAGCGTTCATTCGGCGTCTTCTTTCTGTTCGGCAGTCATGGCGATAAGGTTCTCACGCATGCGTTCGAGCGCATTGGTGACGATCTTCTGGTCTTCCGGGCTGATCCCCTCGGTTGCCTGCGCATGAAGCGCGAGACCCACCGTGCGGACCTCAGCAATGAGCTCTTCCCCCAGTGGCGTGACCCGGGCGAGCTTGGCCCGGCTGTCATTGGGATCGGGCGAGCGCGCGATCAACCCGCGCTTCTCGAGCCGGTCGAGTATGCCGCTGACGGTCATCGGATCGGCATCGATGCGGTCGGCCAGAGCACGCTGCGAAATGCCGTCGGCCTTGAAGGTCTCGGCGAGCGCGCGCCACTGCGGCAGCGTTACGCCATGAATGCGCGCTTCGTCTTCGAAGCGGCGCTTTTGGAGCCGCATGACCTCATGAATGAGGTAGCCGAGCGGCACGGTGTTGGCGAAGGAGGGAGTGCCCATAATCTGCTATGTGTGCTTACGATAAGCGCACATATGATAAGTGCGCTTAACAAGTCAAGCGAACCGCACAGCATGCCAGCTGCGGCAATTTTGCAGGGTTAACGGTGGGTTACCATGTGACCGCCGCGGCTTGCGGTCAGGCTGGCGCCTGGGACGCGAGATAGGCGCGCCAGCGCTGCATCTGGTCTTCGGGCTTTCGGAGCACGCAGGCGGTGCAGTATTCGCCACCGGTGACCGTGTAATAGCGGCAGCAGCCACCGCGGGTGACGAACCATTCGCAGGAATCTCCCTCAATGACTTCGACGAAGCCGGTGCGGCCGTTCGCCAGCCGTCCTTCGGCCAGGATGGCGCTGGCGATAGCCATGGCGCGCGGCTCCTCGCCGAGCTGCTTGCCCACATCGAGGAAAGCCCGCGCGACATTGTCGGAGACGATCCGCCATTGTGCGCCTGGACTAAGGCCGGAGGTGACCATGGTGGCCGCGATCAGTGGGGCGAACAGCTCTTCGAGCATCGTGCGATGGTCAGGACCTGGGCCGATTTCTATGGCCAGCGGGTAGCGGACATATTCGTGGCTGGTGCCGGCGCCATGCCACCAATAGCGCTCCTGCGCGATAGCGACGCGACGCAGCGACGGCTGGCCGTTGAGGTCGAGCAGCGCCATCCACCAGCAGACCGACCAGGCGATGCCGCCGATCATGTACGCAGCCTTGGTGCGCAGATCCATGCCGTCATCGGCGATGCCCTGCTCCGCCAGCCAGAACTCGAGCGTGTCGAAATCGCCCGCCAGCGCCAGCGGCGTGAGCATGCCTTCGCGCAGATCGGCAATGGCGCGCGGCGAGTCGCCGTGGCGCACCATCAGCGCGTCGATGATCTCCTGCCCTGCGGCGGCGTTCAGGCTCGCGTCCATTTGTCCCAACGATCAAACATGAGTTGACTTATCATGTTTCAGATTTGATGGTAGCGCGACATTTCGTGCCTTTGGGAGTTTATCGATGTTGAAATCGCTTGCTGCGGCTGCTCTTGCGGTTGCGCTGTCGTCCTTTGTCGCCATGGCGGCGGAGTGGACGTATACGGATGGCAGCGGCAAGATTGTAGCCCTCAATCATGTGCCGACGAAGATCGTCGCCCACGCCAACTCCGCGGCCGGGCTCCTGGCCTTCGGCATCCGTCCAGTGGGCCTTTATGCGGACCGGCCGGTCGCAGATGAGCCATCGCTCAAGGGCCTCGATCTCAGCGGCATCACGATCCTCGGCGAGGCCTGGGGCGAGATCGACCTCGAAAAGCTCGCCGCGCTGCAGCCCGATCTGATCGTCGCCGAATACTGGCCGCTGGAGAAAGCCTATTCCGGGATGGAACAGGGTGGTGGCCAGAGCGGTGCGCTGATCGAGCAGATCGCGCCCGTCGCGGGACCGGCGCAGGGCGACTCGATGGTGACGCTGATCGACGACTATGCGGCGCTGGCGCAGAGGCTCGGCGCCGACCCGGCCATTGCTGCGGCCGAGAAGGCTGCATTCGAGGCGAAGAAAACGGCATTCCAGGCGGCGGTGTCCGCAAAGCCAAATCTCACCGCGATGGCCATGTGGGCCGGCGATGACGGCCTCTATGTCGCCTCGCCCAATGGCTCGTCGGAACTGGCCGACTTCAAGCGCTGGGGCCTCAACATCATCACACCCGAAAACGCCGACGACCGCGGATATTGGGAGACGCTGAGCTGGGAGACCGCCGACAAATATCAGCCCGATCTGATCCTCGTCGATGACCGGCAAGGGCCGGCGACTCGCAAGGTCGCGGAATCGAAGCCGACCTGGACGACGATCAAGGCCGCCGCAGCGGGTCAGGTCAGCGATTGGCCGGCCTTCTGGATCCGCACCTGGACGCAATATGCCGAGCAGTTGGACAAGCTGACGGCGACGATCAACGCAACCGACGAGAACCTCACGAACTGATGGGATCATCGCCGTCACCGCTGCACCGGTCGCGAAACCTCGCGGCCGGTCTTGTGCTTCTGGCGCTGCTGCTCGTCGCAGCGGCGCTGGCGAGCCTTGCGGTCGGCGCACGGCCGATCCCGATCGGCGAAGTCGTCGACGCATTGCTGCATCCCGATGCCACCGGCACCAATGCCACTATCATGCGTGAGCTGCGCGTGCCGCGCACGCTGCTGGGTCTGCTGGTGGGCACATCAATCGGCCTCGCCGGCGCGATCATGCAGGGCGTAACGCGCAACCCGCTGGCCGATCCGGGCCTGCTTGGGATCGACGCCGGCGCGGCGATGATGGTGGTGCTGGGGATTACACTGTTTGGGCTCGTGAGCCTGCCGGCCTATGTGTGGCTCGCCTTTATAGGCGCAGCCATCGCCACGGCTCTGGTCTACGCGGTGGCCTCGCTCGGTCGCGAGGGGGCGACGCCGGTGAAGCTGGCGCTGGCCGGCGCAGCGGTGACCGCTGCATTCAGTTCGGTGACGACCGGCATATTGATGACCAACGCCATGACGCTCGACGCCTTCCGGTTCTGGCAGGTGGGCTCGCTCGCCGGACGCGATACGGCCATTCTGGTGGGCATCGCACCATTTCTCGCGGTCGGAATCGCGCTCGCACTGATCACCGGGCGGTTGCTCGACGCGATGGCGCTGGGCGATGACATTGCGCGCGGACTTGGGCAACGTGTGATGGTGTCGCGCATCATTGCGGCCGTGACCTGGATCATCCTCGCGGGCGGCGCGACGGCGGCAGTGGGACCGATCGGCTTCGTCGGCCTGACGGTGCCGCATGCGGCGCGGGCGATCACTGGCCCGTCCTATCGCTGGATCCTGCCCTACTCCGCGTTGCTCGCGCCAATACTGCTGCTCGGCGCTGACATTCTGGGCCGTGTGCTGGCGCCGCCCGGCGAATTGCAGGTGGGGATCGTCACCGCAGCGCTCGGCGCGCCGCTGTTCATCGCGCTGGTGCGCCGGCGGAGGCTCGCCGAGCTGTGAACACTATGCCCAACCCGCAAGATTTTATCGATATCGGCGCCGACGTGGCGGGCATTCGCGAAGCGCTGGCGCGACGGCGCTGGCTGGTCATTATTGGATTGGGCGGATTGCTGGTGATTGCGTTCGGCGCGGCGATGATCCTTGGCGATTATCCGATGAGTATCGACAATGTCGTCCGCTCGCTGCTCTCGCCGCTTACCGGCGAGACGCAGAAAGGTATCGATTTCATCGTGCTGGGGCTTCGCCTGCCTCGGGCTATGGTCGCCGTCTTTGCCGGCATGGCCTTTGGTATTTCTGGAGCGCTGTTTCAGAATGTGCTGCGTAATCCTCTGGCAAGCCCCGACATCATCGGCATTTCCGCCGGTGCCGGGACAGCAGCTGTGGCCGCGATCCTGCTGCTCCATTGGGGTGGCGGTATGTTGGCGCTGGCGGCGCTCGGCGGCGCACTGTTGACCGCAGCGGCGATCTATCTGCTGGCCTGGCATCAGGGCGTGAGCCCCTATCGGGTGGTGCTTGTGGGTATCGGCATTGCGGCAGTGATGGCGGCGATCATGTCGTTCCTCTTCACCCGCGCCCGGCTGGTCGAGGTGCAGCAGGCGGTGACCTGGCTGACCGGCAGCCTCAATGGCGCCAGGATGTCCGACGCCCTGCAGCTTGGCCTCGAACTCGCAATCATTTCTATCGTCCTGGTGCCGCTGAGCCGTGCCGCCGGGGCGCTCGAGCTTGGGGACGACAAGGCGCGGGCCCTCGGGAGCGGTGTCGAGCGTGCCCGTTTCCTGCTGCTGGGCGCTGGAGTGGCGCTTTGCGCGCTCGCGACGGCGGTCACCGGACCCATCGCCTTCGTGGCGCTGATGTCGGGGCCGGTGAGCCGGTTGCTGCTTGGCCCGGCGGGCGGTGCGATCGTGCCGGCCGCAATGACGGGTGCGGTGATCACGCTTAGCGCCGATATCATCGCGCAGCACTCGTTGCCCGGCGTACAATTGCCGGTCGGCGTCGTGACCGGCGGCATTGGCGCCGCGTTCCTCATCCTCATGCTCATTGCTGCGAACCGCACCGGGAGAACCGCATGAATGTGCTCGCTTTCGATCGCACGACCGCGCCGCCGCAACTTTCGGCCGAGGGACTGCATCTGGGCTATCGCGACCGCAAGATCATCCACGATCTGAGCGTCAGCATTCCCCCGCATAAGCTGACCGTGATCGTCGGTGCCAATGCCTGCGGGAAGTCGACGCTGCTGCGCGGACTGGCCCGCTTGCTGGCGCCGAGCGCGGGCAGCGTCTATCTCGATGGCAGGTCGATCCATCAAATGCCGACCAAAGCCGTCGCACAAAAGATGGGGCTGTTGCCGCAGACGCCCGTCGCCCCGCAGTCGATCCTCGTCGCCGATCTGGTGGGTCGCGGACGCTATCCGCATCAGGGCTGGTTCCGGCGCTGGACGCGCGACGACGATCGCGTGGTTGGAGAGGCGCTGGCGCTGACTGGGGTCGCCGATCTGGGCGGACGTGCATTGGACGAACTCTCTGGCGGACAGCGCCAGCGGGTCTGGATCGCCATGGCGCTGGCGCAGGAAACGGGGCTGTTGCTACTCGACGAGCCGACGACCTTCCTCGACATCGCGCATCAGGTCGAGGTGCTCGACCTCCTGACCGACCTCACGAGGCATCAGGGCCGGACCATCGTCGCGGTGCTGCACGATCTCAACCTCGCCTGCCGCTATGCCGACAATCTGATCGCCATGAAGGACGGACGGATCATAGCCGAAGGCGCGCCGCGCGAAATCGTCGGGCCCGATCTGGTGCGGCAGGTGTTCGGGCTGACGGCGCGGATCGTCACCGATCCGGTGTCGCAGACGCCGATGGTCGTGCCGATGGGGCGCCATCACATGGCCGTCGCCGCCGAATGAAACAGTAACTGGTCAGTTACAAGCCAAGGCGCTAGCATCAACCTCATCAACCCGGCCGGACGAGCCGGGATGCTGAGGATATCGAATTGAAATTTGCGATTGTCGGCGCCGGCGGACGCCACCAGATGTACCGCAAGGCGGTCACCGAAACCTACCCCGACAGCAATCAGCTGGTGGCGCTGTGCGACACCAATGAGACTCGCTTGGCGCTTTCGGTGCGCGAAGCGCCGGCGCAGCCGGGCAATGGTATCGCGACGTACACGGCCGAGGAGTTCGACCGTATGATCGACGATCAGAAGCCGGACACAATCATCGTCACGGTGCCCGACTATCTCCACCACGAGTACATCGTGCGCGCCCTCAAAAAGGGCTGCAACGTGATGACCGAAAAGCCCATGACCATCGACCTCGACAAGCTCAAGGCCGTGCTCGACGCGCAGAAGGCCAGCGGCAAGAACGTCACGGTGACCTTCAATTACCGCTACACGCCGGCGCGCACGCAGCTCAAGGATCTGTTGATGAGCGGCGCCATCGGCGAGATCCAGGCGGTGGATTTCCGCTGGTATCTCGACCGCGTGCATGGCGCCGATTATTTCCGCCGCTGGCATCGCTACAAGGACAAATCCGGCGGCCTGCTGGTGCATAAATCGACCCACCATTTCGATCTGATGAACTGGTGGGTAGCGTCGACGCCGGTAAGCGTCGCGGCGAACGGCAAGCGGGTGTTCTACACGCCGGACATGGCGCGCCAGCTCGGGCTCGAAGACCATGGGGAGCGCTGCCATGGCTGCCCCGTGTTCGACAAATGCGACTATCGGCTGGACCTCGAGGGCGATGAGTCACTGCGGGAAATGTATCTCGAGGCCGAGGACGCCGATGGCTATCTGCGCGACAAATGCGTGTTCGCCGACGACATCACGATCGAAGACACGATGCAGGTCGAGGCGAAATACGCCAATGGCGTGTTCCTCAACTACACGCTGTGCGCCTACTCGCCCTGGGAAGGGCTGGAGATCAAATTCCATGGCACCAAGGGCGAGCTGACGCATCGGCATGTCGAGGTGCATGGCGTGTTCGGCGGCAAGCGCGACAAGGCGCATGGCGAGAACATGACCACAACACTCCACCTCGCTGGCCAGAAGCCGCAGGACATCGCCGTGTGGGCGGGCGAAGGTGACCATGGCGGCGCCGATCCGGTGATGCTGGGCTATCTGTTCGACCCGTCGGAGATGCCGGCGGACAAATATGGACGGGCGTCGAGCCATCGCGAAGGGGCATGGTCGATCCTCACCGGGATTGCGGCGAACGAGGCGATTGCCACGGGGCGGAAGGTCGATGTGGACGCGATGCTGGCGGCGGCGGGGATTGAGTTGGGGCGGTAGGCGGCGGCAACGCTTGCCCTTCCACGATGTCATTCTCGCGAAGGCGGGAATCCAGGGCCAGGGCTACCAATAGTGCGCGTGACTCCTGGATTCCCGCCTTCGCGGGAATGACATTGGTGAGGTTTGAGGTCTAAAGCGCCATCCCATCCGCGCCGAACACGTGATAGCGCGCCGGATCGATATAGGTGGGCACCATGGTGCCGGTTTCGATTTTGCGCTGGCCGTCGAGTGCAATGGTGAGCGGCTGGCCGCCCTTGGTCGAGGCGTAGAGCATGGTGGCGTCGCCGAGTTGTTCGACAAGATCGACACGCACATCGGCGAAGCGGGTGCCGGAGCCCTCGACGATGGTGAGATGCTCGGGGCGGACGCCGAAGGTGATCTTGTCGCCCTTGGTGAACCCCTTGACCGGCTGCCGCAACGACACCAGCGAGCCGCCGACATTGACGCTGGGCGTTGTGCCATCGAGCGAGTCGATGGTGCCCTCGACGAAGTTCATCTTGGGCGAGCCGAGGAAGCCGGCGACGAAGCGGTTGCGCGGATTGTTGTAGAGCTCAAGCGGCGCACCGACCTGCTCGACCACGCCGGCGTTGAGCACCACGATCTTGTCGGCCATTGTCATGGCTTCGATCTGGTCGTGCGTCACATAGATCATGGTGTTGCCGAGATCGTTGTGAAGCTTGGCGATCTCGACGCGCATCTGGACGCGCAACTCGGCATCGAGGTTCGACAGCGGCTCGTCGAAGAGGAAGATGCGCGGCTCGCGCACGATGGCGCGGCCGATGGCGACGCGCTGGCGCTGACCACCTGAGAGCTGGCGCGGCTTACGCTTCAACAGCGGCTCGATGCGGAGGATTTCCGCGGCGTGCTGCACGCGCTGCTGAATTTCGGCCTTGGGCGCCCGGGCGGTTTCAAGGCCGAAGGCGAGGTTCTGGTAGACCGACATATGCGGGTAAAGCGCATAGGACTGGAACACCATCGCAATGCCGCGCTTGGCCGCCGGCACATCATTCATCCGAACGCCATCGATCAGCAGCGAGCCGCCGCTGATCGGCTCGAGCCCGGCGATCATCCGCAGCAGGGTGGATTTGCCACAGCCCGAGGGGCCGACAAAGACCGTGAACTCGCCGGGATCGATGGTGAGATCGATGCCATGAACGACTTCGATATCGCCGTAGCGCTTGACGACCTTCTCGAGTACGACGCTGGTGGCGTTTTCTTTCACGCGAAACCCTCCGGGAGCCAGGAGCGGTAATTGGGGTGATCGGTACCGATGGGAAAGATCACTTCCTGCCGCGTCCGCGACGAGTAGTAGAAGGCGGTGACGGTCTCGAGCGCCCGGCGCGAATCGGCCGATGTGACCGGCAAAGGTGTGCCGCTGGTCAGCGAATCGTGGAAGCGCGCCATCTGCGTGGTGAAGCGCGGCGGCACGTCCTTCCAGTCCTTGAGCAGATCGGCGATCGCCGACTTCGTCCCGTCATTGCGCGACAGGATTTTCCACGCCAAGGCACCGGGATTGTAGGGCGCGTGGTCGCTCTCGATGGTAAGATTGTCGAACACCAGGCGGATGCGGGTGATCTCGTCGGCCGAACCGAGCGATGCGGTGAACGAGCCGAGCGCCCCCGATTCAAGCTCGACCGAAGCCGAGATGCAATCTTCGACCTCGATCGGATTGACGCGCGTCGCGACGCGGCCGAACAGCGATTTGAGCGGCCCCATCAGATAGACGAACATGTCATGTGGGTGGATGGCATGGCCCATCAGGACGCCACCGAGTTCGGTTTTCCATTTGCCGCGCCAGGGGACGGCATAATAGTCGGCCTCGCGGCGCCACAGCGTCTCGACCGTGCCGACGAAGGGTGTGCCGGCGAGGCCCGCATCGATGATTGCCTTGGCCTGCTGGATGCCATTGCCAAAGCGGTACTGGAACACGGGCATTAGCTTGCCCTTCGACTGCTGTTCGACAGCAATGACCTCGTCGATTTCCTTGAGTGAGCCGACCAGCGGCTTCTCGCAGACGACGTGCTTGCCCGCCTTGAGCGCAGCCATGATCATCGGATAATGCACCATCGGCGGTGTGCAGATGTCGATGATGTCGATGTCGTCCATCGTCAGCAGATCGTCGAATTTACTGACGCGCCGTTCGACATGGAACTCGTCGGCTAGCGCGCCCATCCGCGCTTCGTCGAGATCGCAGATTGCGACGACTTTGAACTTGTCAGCATTGGGCAGATAGCCCTCGGAGATGTGCGAGCGGCCAATGCCGGCACCGACGACCGCGACGTTGAAAATCTTGCTCATGCTGCCCACACCGTTCCGCGATCGGCCATCTGCTGCGCCTTGAGCGCCAGCTCCATCGCCTTATAGCACCGAGATTGCGGCATGGCCGTCTCCGTGCGGTTGAGCACGTCGTCGATCAACGCGCGCCCATAGAACAGCGGCTCGCCGGCGCAATCGATGTATTGCGTGCCCTTGCGATCGACGAGGAAGAGATGATCCTTGCCGGGCCGGCCCGCGATGTCGATGTACTTGCGCAGTTCGATATAGCCCTCGGTGCCGACAAGCGTGAGGCGGCCATCCCCCCAGGTGCCGAGCCCATCGGGGGTGAACCAGTCGACGCGCACATAGCCGGTCGCCTTGTCTGAACGGAAGTGCATGTCGCCGGCGTCCTGAAGGCCCGGATGTTCCGGATGGCCGCGATTGGCGACGGTCGCCGAGACGATCTCGGCATCCTCGCTGCCGGTGAAGAACAGGAACTGCTCGACCTGATGGCTGCCGATGTCGCAGAGGATGCCGCCATATTGCCTGCGGTCGAAGAAGTACGGAGCGCGAGCGCCGTTGTTGAGACGGTGCGGACCGAGGCCCACGGTGTTGATCACCTGGCCAATGGCACCGGCCTTGACGAGTTCCCCCGCCTTGACCGTCGAACGGGTCTCGAAGTGCTCGGAGTAGCAGATTGAAAAGATGCGACCCGTCGCCTCCTGCACGCGCCTGATCTCGGCGAGTTGATCGAGGCTGGTCATCCCCGGCTTGTCGCTCATCACATCCTTGCCATGCTGCATGGCGGCGATGGCAATCTCGGCACGTTTGGCTGGAATGGCCGAGGTCAGGATCATCGCGATCGACGGGTCTTCGAGCAGCTCGCGACGATCGGCGGCGCGTTTTGCGCTCGGATATTTCTGACCGAAGGGCACAGCGACGTCTTCCTCGTCGGACCAGAATCCGACGAGCGTGGCGCCTTCGCGCAACAGACAATCAACCTGGCCGCCGATGTGGCTGTGGGTGAGGCCGATGGCCGCGATCTTGATGGTCATTGGACTAGCGTTTCATACCGGTGGTGGCGATGCCCTCGATGAGCAGGCGCTGGAAGAACAGGAACAGGACGAAGATCGGCAGCAGCGACAGGATCGACATCGCGAACAGGCCGCCCCAGTTCGATTCGGCAGTTGAATCGACGAAGGTGCGAAGGGCCAGCGTGACCGTGTAGGTCTTGAGGTCGTTGAGATAGATCAGCGGCGCGAAGAAATCGTCCCAGGTGAAGATGAAGGTGAAGATGCCGGCGGTCGTCATCACCGGCAGCGACAGCGGCAGCATGATCTTGCGGTAGATGCGCCAGGGCGAGCAGCCATCCATCATCGCCGCCTCGTCGAGTTCGCGGGGAATGCCGCGGAAAAACTGCACCATGAGGAAGATGAAGAACGCATCGACGGCGAGGTATTTCGGCACGACCAGCGGCAGGAAACTGTTCACCCAGCCAAGCTTGAGGAACAGCACATATTGCGGGATGAGGACCACCTGGTAGGGCAGCATCAACGTGCCCAGCATCAGCGCGAACCAGAAGTTCTTGCCGAAGAACTCTAGCCGCGCAAATGCGAAGGCGGTGAGCGAGCAGGCCGCCAGATTACCGATGACGCAGAGGATCGAGACGATGAACGAGTTGAGGAAGAACAAATCGAACGTACGCGTCAAACCGAACCAGCCGCTGATGTAGCCGTGGAGGCTGACCGAGGTCGGGATCAGCGAGTTCGAGGTGAAGATTTCGCTCTCGGGCCGGAACGATGCCGACAGCATCCACAGCAGCGGATAGAGCATCAGGATCGATGCTCCGATCAGCAGCACATGGGCGATCACGGACATGACGCGCTTGCGCGCCACGCGGCTCGCAGTGTCGCCGCCGGTTACAATGGTCAGCCGGGGTGCCTCAGTCGTCATAATGCACCCAGAAGCGGCTGGTGAGGAATGAGATGGAGGTGAAGATCGCGACGATCGCCAGCAACACCCAGGCCAGCGCCGAGGCATAGCCCATACGGAAGAAGGCGAACGCCTCCTGATAGAGATAGAGGGTGTAAAACAGCGTCGAGTTCACCGGATTGCCAGTGCCGCCCGAGATGATGAAGGCTGGCGTGAAGCTCTTGAAGCCCTCGATCGTCTGGATGATGGCGTTGAAGAAGACGACCGGCGTCAGCAGCGGCAGCGTCACCTTCCAGAATATGCGCCATTTGCTGGCGCCATCGAGGCTGGCCGCCTCGTACAGATCGACCGGCACCTGACGGAGGCCGGCGAGGAAAATGATCATCGGCGAGCCGAACTGCCAGACCGCAAGAATGATCAGCGTCCACAGCGAATAACGTGGATTGGAGATCCAGCTCGGCCCCTGGATGCCGAACACAGCAAGGAAATCGTTGATCACGCCGTCGCCGGCAAACAGCGTCCGCCACAGCACCGCGATGGCCACCGAGGCCCCGAGCAGGGACGGCAGATAGAAGATGGCGCGGTAGATCGGCAGCCCGCGCATGCCGCGGTTGAGCAGCAGCGCAACGGCCAGCGCGAAGGCAAGCTTCAGCGGCACCGAGAACAGCACGAACAGCAGCGTCACCCGCATCGACTGGAAGAATTTCGGATCGGCGGTGAACATGCGGATGTAATTGTCCGCACCCACCCAGTTGGCCGGCGTCAGCAAATCGAAATCGGTGAAGCTCAGATAGAGTGAGGTGATGATCGGCCCGACCGTCAACCCGAAGAACCCGATGAACCACGGGATGAGGAACAGATACCCCGGTCCGTTCGCGGACCACAGTCGCGACCAGACAGAGGGAACGACCGCGCGCCCAGAAGGCGCCGCATCGGCTCCGAGCGAGCGCGCGGTCATGCGCGTTATTTGGCGCGAGCGAGGATGTCGGCCGCTTCCTTGGCGAAGGCAGCACCGGCATCTTCAGGCGACGACGTACCGAAGGCGACTTCCTGCGCCTTGGTGTTGAGCTGGGTCGACACTTCGCCCGCAGCTGCCGGCGGAACCGGCGGGAGCTTGCCCTGGAGATCGCCGAGGCCCGACACGAAGTTCAGCGCGATCTGGCTCTGCGCATCGAGGGTCGGCGCGATCGCGTCGCGGACGGCCTTCGAGCACGGAATGCCGCGCTCGACACCGAGCGCCGCACCGGCACCCAGATCGTTGACGAAGAAGCTGACATAGGCGACGGCTTCGTCGATCATCGTCGATTTGGGGTTGATACTCCAGAACTGGCTGGGCTTGCGATAGTGACCGCCAGCGCCGCCAGCGGTCGCCCGCGGGAAGTTGACCATGGTCAGCGGCGCCTTGTTCACCGCCTGGAAGCCGATAAGCTGGTTCGAATTGGCAAAGGTCGTCGCCGCCTTGCCGATGGTGATCATTGTGGTGTCGATCGCCGCGGTGGCATCGAGCGCCTGATCTTCGGCAGAGACGCAGACATTGGCGGCGCGCAGATCGGCCCAGAGCTTGAACCACTCCGTCAGATCGGCAGCGTCCCAGCCGGCTTTGCCGTCGGCGGTGTAGAGGGCCTTGCCACGCTGGCGCAGCCAGTTCTCGAGCGCCGGTTCGCTGCCCGAACCGTCGGCGAGGAGCTTCATGCCGTTGGATTTGGCGTTGAAGGCTTCGGCCTTGGCCTTGTAGTCGTCATAGGTCCAGTCGCGGGTCGGCGCATCGACGCCGGCATCGCCGAACGCCTGCGTATTGACCATCATGGCGACCGAGTTCGCGCCGAGGCTGATCGCGTAGAGCTTGCCGTCAACCTTGCCGCCATCCTGCTGGTCCTGGTCGAAATCGTCGAGCTTGAGGCCCTTGCCGACATAGTCGTCGAGCGCCAGGATCGCGCCGCGATTGGCGTATTCGACGAGGTAGCGATAGTCCATCTGGAGGACGTCGGGCGCATTGCCGCCGGCGACCTGCGTGCCGAGCTTCGGCCAATAATCGTTGAACGCGTTGAATTCGGTGTCGAAGGCGATACCGGGATGCGCCTTGGCGTAGAGGTCTGAGACTGCGTTGGTGCGGTCGGCGCGGGCCTGGCCGCCCCACCATGTCAGGCGCATGCGCTTATCCTGCGCCATGGCAGGGCTGATCGCTGCGGCCGCGGCCAAGGCCGTCGTTCCCATCAGGAATTGGCGACGGTCGAGATTGAATCCCATGAAAGTCCTCCCGTTATGGACCTGTTCCCCGGTCCGGTGGTGCGGTGCGCGGCGCTCTTGATGGCGCTAAGTCACCAGCTGGTTACTAGCGAATACGAGAGTGCTGTCGCTGTCAATGCGGAGTGCGGGAACACTCAAAACGGCGGGCTGGGCGCAGCTGGGCCGATCAGCCGGCGGGCTGCAATTTCGCAAGGAGAGGGCGAATCTCGGCACGGCAGGAGCCGCAATTGGTGCCCGCCTTGGTGGCGGCTCCAACGGCTTCCACGGTGGAGCACCCACCCTCGATGGCCTTGAGGATGGTCTTCATGCCCACCGAATGGCAGGCGCAGACGATCGGCCCCGGATCGGGCACATCGGCGCCGGGCCGACCGGCGAGTACGCGCGAACGGGTGGTGACATCGGCCACCGGCAGGCCGAGGAGATTGACCGCCCATTGCCGCGACACCAGCACCGGGTCGGGCGAGAGGTAGAGGGCGAAGCGAAGGTGGGTGCCGTCGAACAGCGCAAAACTCATTCGGCCGCTGCGCTCGTCGCGAAGGGTGAGCATCGCGGTGCCGGCGGGAACGCCGAACAGCGCCCTCGCGCGCGCCTCCCAATCGCCGGCTTCGTCCCACGCCAGTTCGGTGCGGAACCCGTCGGGCGTGCGGGCGCTGGCCCAGTAGGAGGCGTCACCCGGAACGATCTCGCTACGGGACACCGCAAAGCCGTAACGCACCACGCGCGCCGGGGCGGCGATGATATCCGCCATCTTGAGCGCCGGTTGCCCAGAGAACGGGTCGGCCTTGGCCGTGACCAGCGCATCGACCCGTCCATTGGACGAGAACCGGTCGGTCCAGTGCATGGGGACGAACACGGCGCCGGGCCGCTGGCGATCGGTGATCAGGGCGCGCACGGTCGCTGAGCCGTGGCGGTTTTCGAGCCGCACGAGGGTTGCGCGCTTGATGCCCAGCCGGGTCGCGTCCTTTGGGTGGATTTCAGCAAACGGCTCGGCGATATGCGCACCCAGACGCGACGATTTGCCGGTGCGCGTCATGGTGTGCCAGTGGTCGCGAACGCGGCCGGTATTGAGCGTCAGTTGGCCCGGTGGGGGGGCCAGCGGCGGTGGCGGGATGATTGCGACGAAGCGTGATTTCCGGTTGGGCCCGAAGAAGCGGCCATCGCCGAACATACGCGCCGTGCCGTGCTCGCGGACCGGCCATTGCACCGGCGGCAGCGTTTCGTAATTGGCACCGATCAGGCCGGCGAGATTGAAGTCGCGGCGACCATCGTTTTCAAAGGCCGACAGGGCTGCGTGCTCGGCAAAGATTTCACCGGGTCCGGTGTAGGAGAACGCCGCTCCAAAACCCATGCGCTGGGCGATCTGCGAGACGATCCACCAATCCGGCTGCGCGTCGCCGGGCAGCGACAGGAACGGACGCTGGCGGGTGATGCGGCGTTCGGAATTGGTGACCGTGCCATCCTTTTCGCCCCAGCCGGCGGCGGGCAGTCGGACATGGGCTTCGCGCACCGTGTCGGTGTCGGCATTCATCTCCGACACCACGACGAAGGGGCAGGTCCGCAACGCTTCGCGTACCTCGTCCGCCTCGGGCATCGAGTCGACGGGATTGGTCGCCATGATCCACAGCGCCTTGATCTGCCCGGACCGGACCGCGCGGAAGAGATCGACGGCTTTGAGGCCGGGCTGCGTCGCGACATTGTTCGAGCCCCAGAAGCGGCCGACGCGATCCACCGCGACGGGGTCGAAATCCATGTGAGCCGCAAGCATATTCGCGAGCCCGCCCACTTCGCGACCGCCCATGGCGTTGGGCTGGCCGGTGATCGAGAACGGCCCCAGCCCGGGCCGGCCGATGCGGCCGGTGGCGAGGTGGCAGTTGATGATAGCATTGACTTTGTCGGTGCCGCTCGCCGACTGATTGACGCCCTGCGAGAAGATGGTGACGACCTTCTCGGTCGCGCCGAACCAGTCGTAGAATTTCGCGATGTCGGCGACGGCGACGCCGGTCGCTTCGGCGACGCGATCGACGGTCCAATCCTCGGCAATGTCCAGCGCGCCGGTGAAATCCTGCGTGTGGTCGGCGACGAAGCGAGCATCGACCTTGCCGGCCTCGTGCAGAGCGCGAAGCAGGCCGACGAACAGCGCGGAATCGCCATCGGCACCCAGCGGCAGATGCAGATCGGAGATGTCTGCCGTCATCGTCCGGCGCGGATCGACGAGGACGATCCGCATCTCCGGCCGCAGCGCTTTGGCGGCCGCGAGTCGCTGGTAGATCACCGGATGACACCAGGCGAGATTGCTGCCAACGAGCACGACGAGATCGGCGAGCTCGATATCCTCGTAATTTCCTGGTACCGTATCTGCGCCGAACGCGCGCTTGTGCCCGGCCACCGACGACGCCATGCAGAGGCGCGAATTTGTGTCGATATTGCTCGCGCCGATGAAGCCCTTCATCAGCTTGTTGGCGACGTAATAGTCCTCGGTGAGCAACTGGCCCGAGCCATAGAAGGCGACTGCCTCGGGGCCGTGCTCGGCGATCACCCGCGAGAATGTCGAGGCGACGAGATCGAGCGCTTCGTCCCAGCTCACGCGCTTGCCGTCGATTTCGGGGTGAAGCAGGCGGCTATCGAGCGATAGCGTCTCGCCTAGCGCGGCACCCTTGGAGCAGAGCCGGCCGAAATTGGCGGGGTGATCCGGATCGCCGGCAATGGTGACGCTGCCGTCGGCTTGTGGTGTTGCGAGCACGCCGCAACCGACGCCGCAATAAGGGCAGGTGGTCTTGACGGTTGTGGCGATGGGCGAAGAGGCGGTCATCCGGCGATGCTGCAGCGGCCGCCGTAAGCATCGAGCTCGGCGACATCCTCGAAGGATTCGCCGAAGATCAGCGTGTCGCGCAGATCGTTGGCGGCGCGGCCGTCCTTCATCAGATCGAAGAACCAGGGACCATCGGTGGTCTCGCCATAGAGCACGGTGCCGATGACCTTGTCGTCGCGCAGCACCACGCGCTTGTAGACGCCCGCACTTTCGTCGCTGAGGACGATATCTTCCCGGTCGTCACCCGTGGCGAAATCGCCGGCGGAATAGACATTGATGCCGGTGACCTTGAGGCGGGTCGCGGTCGCGACGGGCGCAAAGCGCGCTTCGACATCGCCTGCGAGTTGGCGCGCAAGGATGCCCGCCTGATCGTAGAGCGGGGCGACGAGGCCGAAGACCTGGCCATCGACTTCGGCGCATTCGCCGAGAGCATAGATCGAAGGATCGGAGGTGATCATGGTCGCGTCGGTGACGATGCCGCGGTTGACAATGATGCCCGCCTCCTTGGCGAGTCCAGCATTGGGGCGGATACCCACGGCCATCACGACAATATCGGCCGGTACGATCGTGCCATCGGCCAGCTCGAGCCCGCTGACGCGCTTGTCGCCGAGGATCTGCTTAGTGTTGGCACTCGTCATCACATTGATGCCACGGCTGCGCAGGGCGTCTGCAAGATAGGTGCCGCCGGCCGCATCGAGCTGACGTTCCATGAGCCAGGGCATCACATGGATGACGGTGACGTCCATGCCCTGCTCCTTGAGCCCGGCTGCTGCTTCAAGCCCGAGCAGTCCGCCTCCAATGACCACGGCGCGTCCGCCTGCCCGCGCTGCGATCATCATTGCGTTGACGTCGTCGAGATCGCGGTAGGTGAGGACCCCCGCGAGATCCTTGCCGGGCACAGGGATGATGAAGGGCACCGACCCCGTGGCGATGATCAGCCTGTCGTAGGACGCTGTGATGCCGTTGACGGCAGTCACGGTCTTGGTCTCGCGGTCGATCGCCGTAACCTTGCAGCCCTTGTAGAGCATGATGCCGTGCTTGATGTACCAAGCATCGCCGTGGATGACGATGTCGTCGAAGCTCTTCTCGCCGGCAAGCACGGGCGACAGCATGATGCGGTCGTAGTTCACCCGCGGCTCGGCATTGAAGATCGTCACGTCGAACTGGCCAGGCACCAGCTCGAACAGCTTTTCGAGCGCCCTGCCCGGCGCCATGCCATTGCCGATGATGACGAGCTTTTCGGCCATGGCTACTCGGCCGCCGTGATGACGGAGCTGCGGGCCGCGCGCTTGGTACGGATATGTTCGAGCGCCGCCGCATCGGGACTGGCACCGCCCTCATAGGCTTCGAGGAAATCGAGCAGCTCTTCGCGGTAGGCGTAATAGTCGGGATGGGCGAGCAGAGCCTTGCGCGAACGCGGACGCGGCAGGTCGACTTCCATGATATTGCCGATGCGGGCATTCGGGCCATTCGACATCATCACCACGCGGTCAGCAAGGAGGATGGCCTCGTCCACATCGTGGGTGACGCAGATCGCTGTGACCTGCGTGCGGGCCCACACTTCCATCAGCACGTCCTGCAGTTCCCAGCGGGTCAGGCTGTCGAGCATGCCGAACGGCTCATCGAGCAGCAGCAGCTTGGGCGAGAGCGCGAAGGCGCGGGCGATGCCGACGCGCTGCTTCATGCCGTTGGACAGTTCTGACGCGCGCCGGTGCATCGAGTCGCCAAGGCCGACGCGATTGAGATAATATTCGACCACGTCGCGCCGCTCAGCAGAACTGGCATTGGGATAGACCTTGTCGACACCGAGCGCGACGTTCTCGCGAGCGGTCAGCCACGGCATCAGCGACGGCACCTGGAACACCACGGCGCGCTCGGGCCCTGCCCCAACGACTTCGGAATTGTCGAGAATGATGCCGCCGCTCGTCACCGAGTTCAGGCCCGCGACCATCGACAGGACGGTGGATTTACCGCAGCCGGAATGGCCGATCAGCGTGACGAACTCGCCTTTCTTCATCTTGAAGTCGAAGCCGTCGACAACCTTGAGTGGCCCCTTGGCCGTCGCATAGGTCTTCACGACCTGCGAGAACTCGACATAGCCGTCGCGCTTGCTCGATTGCGATGCGTTGGCATAGGCAGATGGCAGGGGCTCGCGCCTCTTCTTTGTGATCGGCACGACGTTGGGCAGCGCGATGTTGCGCACCGCCACCGGTGCCCGCGAGGCGCTTGCAGCCATCAGATACTCGGTGATGTCGCGGCGGAGCGCGATGAACTCTTCGTTGGAATTGAGCGCACCGCGCTCGCGTGGCCGCGCGATGCTCACCTTGAAATCCGGGCCAAGACTGGCCCGCGGACCAGGGTTCAGCGGGATCACGCGATCGGCGAGGAGGATCGCCTCATCCACATCGTTGGTGATGAGGATGATGGTCTTCTTTTCTACCGCCGAGATCGAGGCCAGCTCGTCCTGCAGCTTGGCGCGGGTGAGCGCGTCGAGCGCCGACAGGGGTTCGTCCAGCAACAGGATTTCGGGCTGCATCGCAAGCGCGCGTGCTACCGCCACACGCTGACGCATGCCGCCGGAGAGTTCGGCGGGGCGGCGCTCGGCCGCATGGGCGAGACCGACCATGCCGATGTACTTTTTGACGATCGCCTTGCGGTCGGCGGCGCGCTTCTTGCGATGAACAGCGTTGACCGCCAGCGCCACGTTGCCCTCGACCGTCAGCCACGGCATCAGCGAATAGGATTGGAACACGACGCCGCGTTCCGGACCCGGACCGTCGATCTCCTTGCCGCGAAACAGCACGCCGCCCTTGTCGGGCTCGATGAGACCCGCCATCAGCGAAATCAGCGTCGTCTTGCCAGTGCCCGAATAGCCGAGGATGGCGACGAACTCGCCTTCTTCGACATTGAGGTTGACCCCTTCGAGAATCTCGGAGCGGCGCGCGCCCTCACCATAATGCTTACCGACATCGGAGAGCTGGAGAATGATGGCCATGCGGTACGCCTAGCGGTTCGACGAGAAGGTGAAGGCGGTCTGCAGCGCAAACATCACACGATCGAGCAGGAAACCGATGATGCCGATGGTCAGCACTGCGACCATGATGCGCGCCAGCGAGTTCTCCGAGCCGTTCTGGAACTCGTCCCAGACGAATTTGCCCAAGCCCGGATTCTGCGCCAACATTTCGGCGGCGATCAGCACCATCCAGCCAACACCGAGCGACAGGCGAAGCCCCGTAAAGATCAGCGGCAACGCCGAGGGTAGCACTAGCTTGGCGATGGTGGTCGGCGTCGAGAGCTGCAGCACCTTGCCGACATTGATGAGATCCTTGTCGATGGATGCAACCCCGAGCGCCGTGTTGATCAGCGTCGGCCACAATGAGCAGAGCGTGACGGTGACTGCAGAGATCACCAAGGCTTTGGGGAAGGCGTCGCTGGCATCGACATAGACTGCCGACACCACCATCGTGACGATGGGGAGCCAGGCGAGTGGCGACACCGGCTTGAACAATTGCACCAGTGGATTGAGCGCGCCATTGACGGCGCGGCTGAGGCCGGAGGCGATCCCGAGCGGGATCGCGATGATGCTCGCGATGATGAAGCCGAGACCGACGGTCTTCAGCGATGTGAGGATCTGGTCGATAAAGGTGGGCTTGCCGGTGTAGGCCCGGAACTTGACCTTGTCGGCCTCGCCCTTGGCGACGAGCTCGGCATTCTTTGCGTCCTGCTTGGCGTAGAACTCGACCTGCTTCTGTCGCTCGGCAAGATGGTCCTGCCAGAGGCCGCCCGCCTGCTCCCAGACCTGTTGCGGGCCGGGAATGGCGCCCAGCGATGTCTGGACCCGCGGCGCCAATGTGCCCCAGGCGACGAGGAATATGGCGATGCCGATCAGCGGAATGATGAGCGTGTCCCGCAGGGCTCCGAGCTGCTCGCGAGGATTGTCGCCGGCTGCGATCTTGAAGATTGGCGTGAGCCAGCCAAGACCCAAAGCGCTCAGCCAAACCGAAGCGCGATTGATGATCGCAAACACGCGTTCACGGCCAGCGCCTCGTGCGGGCTTGGAGGAGATTTCAGTGGCAAGCGTCATTGGGTCTATCCTGCGATTGAGAGTGAGGGCGGCCACCGAAGCGGCCGTCCTGAGCGCGATCAACCAGCGACGTCATCGGCTTTGAGGCCGATGGTGAAGCTGTCGATGTAGGCGTTTGGCGTGCGCCCGTCATAGGGCAGGCCATCGATGAAGTCGGAGGTCGCGGGCTTGTAGCCGTCCGAACCGAACGGCACGTCGGCCGCATCGATCTTGCCTTCGTCGACGAGCAGCTGCGCGGCCTTCTCGTAGATCTCCGGGCGATAGACGGATTTGGCGAGATCTGCGTACCAGGAATCGTCGTGCTTTTCGGCGATCTGGCCCCAGCGGCGCATCTGGGTGAGGTACCACACCGCATCCGAGTAGAAGGGGTAGGTCGCGAAGTAGCGGTAGAACACGTTGAAGTCGGGCACCGGGCGCTTGTCGCCCTTCTCGAACTCGAACGTGCCCGTCATCGAATTGGCAATCACAGCCCTGTCGGCGCCGACATATTCGGGCTTAGACAGGATCTCGACCGCTTCGGCGCGATTGGCATTGTCGTTTTCATCGAGCCATTTGGCGGCGCGGATCAGCGCCTTGGTAATGGCGATCGTGGTGTTGGGATTGGCTTCGACGAATTCGGCGGTGAGGCCGAAGACCTTCTCCGGATTGTTCTTCCAGATCTCGCCATCGGTGACGATCGGCACGCCGATCCCCTTGAACACGGCGGCCTGGTTCCACGGCTCGCCCACCGCATAGCCATCGATGGTGCCCGCTTCGAGCGTTGCCGGCATCTGCGGCGGTGGCGTCACCGACAACATGACGTCCGCACCGATCTGGCCCGACGTGTCGGCGGGCGAATAGAGGCCGGGATTGAGGCCGCCCGCGGCGAGCCAGTAGCGCAGCTCGTAATTATGCGTCGAAACCGGGAACACCATGCCCATGTTGAAGGGCTTGCCCGCGGCATTGAACGCTTCGACCACCGGCTTCAGCGCAGCGGCGCTGATCGGATGCTCAGGTTTGCCGTCGGCGCCCATCTTGAGGCCCGGCTTCATCTGTTCCCACACGGCATTCGACACGGTGATGCCGTTGCCGTTGAGATCCATCGAGAACGGGGTAACGATATGCGCCTTGGTGCCGTAGCCCATGGTCGAGGCCAGCGGCTGGCCGGCGAGCATGTGGGCACCATCGAGCGCACCCGACACGACGCCGTCTAGAAGTACCTTCCAGTTCGCTTGGGGTTCCAGAGTGACATAGAGCCCTTCGTCTTCGAAGAAGCCCTTCTCCTTGGCGATGGCGAGCGGCGCCATGTCGGTGAGCTTGATGAAGCCGAACTTCAGCTCATCCTTTTCGAGTTCACCTGCCTGCGCCAGCGTCGGCAGCAATCCCGCGGCCAGCGCCAGCGTGACGAACGACGATGAAAGCAGAAAGCTGCGACGGCTCAGATGGCCGGCCGCGGATGCGTTAGTCATGGTCTTGCGATCCATATGCGTCTCCGAAAAAAAGCCACCTCAAGCAGCGGACCCGGGGAGGACGGGTACGAAACTCAAGGCGGCTTTGCCTGTGGGGGGAGCGCCCAGCGCTGGACGCGGAATTCAATGGGCGATCACTGCGCCCCGCAAACAGCGTTGCAGGAAGCGTGCCAGACGGCTTACGGGTGGGATATGCGAATGAATACGGTAACTTAGGCAGATGACGGAGAAACCCGCCGAGGCGTTCGCGTCCACACAATAGCCGCTTGAGGCGTCAGATTGCTCAAAACGTAAGCAGACGCCGCAAATGCCTAATTCTTAAACTATACCTGGTGTTTGCGGCACGGATCAACTCGCTCCGGCCCGTTGCTATGCACCAATAGCTGCGACGGATGCGCGGACGATCAGTTTGCCGGGGAACGTCACGGCCCGGGGCTTGGCGTTCCGGTCGCCCGAGATGCGCTCGAGCAGCATATGGGTGGCCGCTTCGGCCATCCGCTCGGCAGGCTGGTCGATGACAGTCAGGAATGGCGCAAGGATTGCGAGGTGCGCGACATCGTCGAAACAGGCCAGCGAGAAATCCGATGGGACCTCGTGCCCGGCCTGGTGCAGGGCCTCGACCACACCGATCGCGGTCATGTTGTTGACGGCGAAGATGGCCGTGGGACGTTGAGCCAGCGCGAGCACCTGCTGCGCGGCCCGATATCCACCCATCTGATCGGTGGAGGTGCGAAACACCAGATCGTCGTCGTAAGCGATGCCAGCAATCTCGAGCGCGCGCCGGTAGCCGGCGAGGCGCTCGCGGCCGGTGGAAGTGTCCTCGGCGTCGGTGACAAAGGCGATGCGGCGGTGATTCCTCGCGGCGATGTGGCCAACCAGCGCTTCGGCGGCAGACCGGTTTTCGAGTGCCACGCTGTCGCACTGAAGCCCCTGGACGACGCGGTCGATGGTGACGACAGGAAAGTTCTGCGTCACGAGGCGCTTCAGATGGGTGATGGAGCCCTCACCGGCGGGAGCGATAATGAGGCCTTCGACGCGATGCGCGACCAAATCCGTGACATAGTCACGCTCGAGCTTGAGGTCGTGCTCCGAGTTGCAAAGCAGCAGGCGATAGCCTGCCTTGCGCGCGATCACTTCAGCGCCACGCACAACCGGACCGAAGAATGGATTGGAGACATCGGGCACGATCATGCCGATGAGCTGGGTCTTGGCCGAAATGAGGCTGCTGGCGATCTTGGAGGGGGCGTAGTCCAGTTCGGCGATCGCGGCTTCGATCTTGGCGCGAGCCTCGGCGGAGACGCCGGGGCGGTCATTAACGAAGCGCGACACAGCCATGGCGGAAACGCCCGCCAAGCGCGCCACATCTCGAACCGTCGCCGCCATTGCCCGCCCTACCGTTTGCTGGCGCCTTCTAGCCTACCAGCCACCGCAATGTCACCCAGCGGGCACAGAACTCGACTGCGCCCACAGATTCAAGCCCGAGTCGACGGCGAACCGGTCGATCTCGACCAATTCGTCGGCGTCGAACGAAAGATTGCCGAGAGCCCCTACGCAATCGTCGAGCTGTTCGCTCCGGCTGACGCCGACGAGCGCACTGGTCATTCCCGGATCGCGCAGCACCCAGGCGATCGCCATCTGCGCGAGGTTCTGGCCGCGCCGGCGCGCAATCGCATCAAGGCCGCGCACGCGCTCGATCGTCGCGGAATTCAGCATCGCCGACGAAAGCGTGTCGCCCGTGTGGACACGCGCTGCGGCAGGAGGGGCGCCGAGATATTTGTTGGTGAGAATGCCTTGCGCAAGGGGCGAGAAAGCGATGCACCCCATGCCCCGCGCGTCGAGCACTGGCAGCAGCCCGTCCGTTTCGATCCAGCGATTGAGCATCGAGTAGCTGGGCTGGTGGATGATGCAGGGCGTACCGAGGCGTTTGAGAATGGCGGCGGCGGCGGCCGTGCGCTCGGCGCCATAGGACGAGATGCCGACATAGAGCGCCTTGCCCTGCCGGACGATGGCATCGAGCGCGCCCATCGTCTCCTCGAGCGGCGTGCGCGGGTCGGCGCGATGCGAATAGAAGATGTCGACATAGTCGATGCCGAGCCGCATCAGGCTCTGGTCCAGGCTCGAGATCAGATACTTCCGGCTGCCCCATTCTCCGTAGGGGCCGTCCCACATGCGGTAGCCCGCCTTGGTCGAGATCACCATCTCGTCGCGATGGTTGCGGAAATCTCTCGACAACAATTCCCCGAAATTGCGTTCGGCCGATCCTGCCGGAGGTCCGTAATTGTTGGCGAGGTCGAAATGCGTGATGCCCAAATCGAAGGCGTGACGGCAGAGTTCGCGAATGCGATCGAACGGCGTCGTCTCGCCAAAGTTCTGCCACAGGCCAAGCGAGATCTCCGGTAGATCGAGACCGGTGTGGCCGCAACGCCGATACTGCATCGACGCGTAGCGGTCGGAACTGAAGGAGTTCATCGACGCGTTCCGCTCCGGCGACGGCTGAGCTGATCGATGGCGACGGCAAGCAGCAGCACGACACCTCGCGCCGTGTCCTGGTAGAAGGTGGGCACGTTCATCAGGCTCATGCCATTGTTGAGGCTGCCCATCAGCAGCGCGCCGACGAGCGCCCCGAAGATGCGGCCCCGGCCGCCATTAAGCGCCGTGCCGCCGATGATGGCCGCTGCGATGGCGTCGAGCTCGAGGAAGAGCCCGGCGCTACCCGCAATGGCGCCAGAGACGCGCGCCGTGAGCGCAACGCCGGTGATGCCGTAGGCGAGACCGGCTATGAGGAAGTTGATGAAGATGACGCGGGAAACCTTGATGCCCGACAAGCGCGCCGCTTCGGGGTTGCCACCGATGGCGTAGAGCTGCACGCCGAAGCGGGTTCGCCGCATCAGCACGTCCGCGGCGATCGCGCAGGCCGCAACGAGGACGATGAGATAGGGCACGCCCTGCCATGAGGCGAGCCAGATCGCGGCGGCGGCCGAAATCACCACTGGCACCAGGGCGCGCAGCGTATCGGCACCCAGATTCTTGACGACCCCCAGCGCCACGCCGCGGCGCAGTTCCGCAATGCGCAGACCGGCAAAGACGAGGACGCTCACGACGATCAGGGCAATCGCTGCAATCGGCGGCAGGAAGCCGGTCGCAATGGCCTTGAGTTCGGGCGGCAGCGGCGCGACCGTCGCGCCATTGGTTGCGATCATCGAGATGCCGCGGAAGTAAAGCATGCCCGCGAGCGTCACGATGAAAGACGACACACCGACCTTGGTGACCCACCAGCCCTGCCACGCACCCATCGCGACGCCGGCCAGCAGAGCGAGCGACACAGCGACCCACGGATTGACGCCGAGCTTGACCGTCAGCACCGCGACGACGACGCCTACAAGGGCGACAGCCGATCCGATCGACAGGTCGAAATTGCGGGTGACGATGAGCATCACCGCGCTGATCGCCGCGAGGGCGACGATCGACGTCTGCAGCGCCAGGAGGATCAGATTGCGCGGGGTCAGGAACGTCCCTTTGGTCGCAAAGTAGAAGAAGAGCCAGATCACCGCGAGCACGAGCAGCAAAGTCGAGTCGCGCAGCGAGCGGTTGGCAAGGATGCGCCGCAGCAGCGATGTGTTGTCGGCGATCGGGGCGGTTGTCGAGGTATCGGTCATGGTCGAGCCTATGGGTTAGATGCCGGCGGCGAGGCGCAGCAGGCGTTCCTCGCTGATCGCGGATTTCTCGATAGTGTCGGCGACACGGCCACCGCGCAGCACCGTGACCCGGTCGCAGTTCTCGACCAGTTCCTCAGCATCGGACGAGACGAGGAGGATGGCGCAGCCCTGGTCGGCCAGTTCCCGCCAGATGCGGTTGATCTGGGCGCGTGCCCCGACGTCGACGCCGCGGGTCGGATCGATGAGGAGCAGCACGCGCACGCCGGCCGCCAGCCAGCGCGCCACCTGCACCTTTTGCTGGTTGCCGCCAGACAGTGTGCCGACGACCGTGTCGATATCGTTCGCCTTGATGGCCAGCCGGTCGAACAGATCCTGCGTCAGGCGCCGCGCCGCGACGTGATCGACGAAGCCTGCCCGAGGCGACAGCGCGGGCAGGTGCGCGAGAATTGTGTTGTCGTAGATCGAATGATCGCCCGACAGCCCGTCCCGGCGGTCCTGCGCGATGAGGCCGATGCCGGCGGCGACAGCGTCGGCGGGATCGGCGAGCAGAAGCGGCTTGCCATCGAGCTCGATGCTGCCGGCGACCGGCCCGCGCCAGGCCCCGAACAGCGCCATCGCCGTTTCAATCACCCCAGAACCGAGGAGACCGAAGAGACCGAGGATCTCGCCATGCCGTAGTTCGAGGTCGACGCCGGTTGCCAGCGCCCGCCCGCTATCGGGCTCGCTGACGGTAAAACCACGCACTGCCAGCGCGGTCGGTCCCGGCTCCGCGTTCAGTCTCTGCTTGCCATGCGCGACCCTGCCGCCGACCATACTGGCGACGACGGCGTCGCGGTCGGTGTCCGCCGTGACGAATCTGCCGCCGATGCGTCCGTCGCGCATCACGACGATCCGGTCTGAGATCGCGAAGACTTCCGCCAGGCGATGCGACACGAAGACGATGGCGACCCCACGCGCCTTGAGGGCGCGGACGCGATCGAACAGCCGCTCGACTTCGCGGTCGTTGAGGGCCGCGGTCGGCTCGTCGAGGATCAGGAGGCGCGCATTCTTGCTCAGCGCCCGCACGATGAGGATGAGTTGCTGGGTCGCAAGATCGAGGTCGCCCATTGGCGTCGCCGGATCGATATCGACGCCGAAGTCGCGCAACGCGCGCCCGGCATCGGCCAGCCGCTGCGGCCGGTCGACGAATCCCCAGCGATTGGGTTCGCAATTGAGCGCCATGTTCTCGGCGACGCTCAGATCGTCGGCAACGTTGACCTCTTGCGCGAGGAAGGCGACGCCCCTGCCCTCTGCCTCGGCAACCGATGCCGGCCGGAAGCTGTCGCCGTTCATGCGGATCTCGCCGCTCCAGGTTCCTGCCGGATGGACACCCGAAAGGACCTGGATCAGCGTCGATTTGCCGGCACCGTTCTGGCCGAGCAGGGCAACGATCTCTCCCGGCGCAATGGCGAGATCGACATTGTCGACCGCCACCACGCCGGGAAAGGCCTTGGTGAGCCCGGCAATATCCAGCAGGGCAGCCGCGGGAGACGACGCGGCCTGAACGGCTTTCACCGAGCTCATCGAGGGTGTCACTTGCAGACCGGCTTCTTGTCCGGGACGTTCTTGTAGACTTCGTCGGCCGGCAGCCAGTATTCGTGGGTGCAGACGAATTCGGCGATGTTTGACTGGTCGACATAGTAGATCGGCGTTTTAACCCACGGCATTTCGCGGATGCCGTTGCTGATAGTTGCCGACGCGTCGATCTTTTCGCATTTGGCGAGGGCTACGGCTACCTTGCCGGCTTCGGTTCCCATCTCGTCGGGAGCCGGCCAGACGCTGCCATCCATGCGACCCTCGACGATGGCCTGCATCGCGGCGAGTTCCATGTCCTGGCCAGTGACCGGAATGGACCCGGCGGGCAAGCCTGCGCCCTCGATCGCCTGCATGACGCCGATCGACTCGCCGTCATAGGAGACAAGGAATGCATCGACGTCATTGTTGGTCTGGGTCAACGCATTCTCGGCAAAGGCCTGCGCGGGCTCGGTCTTCCAGCCGGGCGCAAGCTGGTCCATCACGACGACGATGTCGCCCTTCGCCACGGCAGCGTCGATGATGTCGTGATAGCCCGCCTGCATATCCGTGGCACCGGTCTGGCCCGGGTCGCCGCCGATCAGGGCGTAATTGCCCTTGGGCACCTTGGCGAGGATCGCCTTGGCGGCAATCTGGCCGCCTTCGCGTGCATCGCGGCCGATATAGGCGTCCTGGTCGGCACCGGTGATCAGATCGTTGTAGGACGCGATCGGAATGCCGGCCGTATTCGCCATCTCGGCGATCTGCGCCGCAACGTTGAAGTCCACTGGGTTGATGACGATCGCGTCGACACCCTGGGTGATGACGTTTTCGGCCTGGCCGACCTGCACCTGGGCGTCATTCTCGGCGGACTGTACCACTACCTCGAAGCCCGCGGCTTCGACGGCCTTGACGAAGAACGGCATGTCGGAATGCAGATAGCGGAACGCCGTCTGCTGCTTCATCATGAAGGCGATTTTTCCCGTCTTTCCGGGCACGCAGGCATCCTGTGCCAAGGCAGCGCCCGAGGCGCCAACGACCGCGAGCGCAGTCGTCATCATCAAGGCGGCGTACCGCCCGTTCATGCGAGTCATAATTCCTCCCGTGCCGGCTTTGCCGGCGTGTTGTTTTGGTTCCCGGAGAGCAAGGTGCCAGCAGCGGCGACACGAGGACGAGCGCGCCGCCACTGGACTTCAGGACGCCCCTCCGGAATGAGCGCCCACCCCGTCAAGATCTGCCAAGTCAGCAGGCAGGCTTCTTGTCCGGGACGTTCTTGTAGACTTCGTCGATGTTGAGCCAGAACGAATGGCCACACACAAACTCGGCCATCTTGTCGGCACCGACGAAGTAGATCGGTGTTTTAACCCAAGGGATCTGTCCCGCGCCATTGTCGATGGAGGCAGTAGCGCCGATATCCTTGCACTGCGCCATGGCGATTGCCGCTTTGGCGCCCGCCACTGCCATTTCGTCGGGAGCGGGCCACACGCTGCCGGTTTGCCGGCCTTCGACGATGGCCTGAGCGGCGCTCAGTTCCATGTCCTGGCCGGTGACGGCGATCGTGCCCGGCTTGATGCCGGCGCCTTCGATCGCCTGCAGCACGCCCAGCGACATGCCGTCATAGGAGACGAGAAAGGCCTGAACATCGTTGTTGTTCTGCGTCAACGCATTCTCGGCATTGGCCTGTGCCGGCTCGGTTTTCCAGGAGGGCGTGAACTGATCCATCACGATCTTGATGTCGCCCTTGGCGACCAGCGGATCGACGATGACGTGGTAGCCGTCCTGCATCTGGGTCGAACCGGTCTGGCCGGCATCGCCGCCGATCAGGACGTAATTGCCCTTGGGCACCAGTTTGGTGACGGCCTCAGCGGCGACCTTGCCGCCTTCCTTGGGGTCGCGACCGATAAAGGCGGTCTGCTTGGCATTTAGAATGAGATCGTCATAGGAGGCGATCGGGATGTTGGCAGCGAGCGCCAGCTCGGCGATCTGGCCGGCGACGTTGAAATCAACGGGCTGGATGACGATCGCGTCGATCCCCTGGGTCAAGACGTTCTCGGCCTGCGCCACCTGCGCCTGGGCGTCATTCTCGGCCGATTGCACCAGCACTTCGTAGCCGGCGTCGTTGGCCGTCTTGGTAAAAGCGGGCACGTCGGCGTTGAGATAGCGGAATGCCGTCTGCTGCTTGAGCATGAAGGCAATCTTCTTGGTCGTTCCCGGCTTGCACGCATCCTGCGCGAAACTCGCCGTGGTGACGGTAAGCGCCAAGGGCGCAGAGATCAAAGTGGTAGCTGCCAGCAGCATGGCGGGCATGGTCCGCATCGCGGATCGTTTGGTGTGGTAGCGCAATCTCACCTCCCCTGTGGTACGCATTGGTATCGGTACCAGTGGCTAGCAATCGAGTCAATGGCGGCAAGGGGGTTGCAAACATCGCCAATGCGAGGTGTCGATCCAGACAAGGGAAATGAGGTTCTAGACAGCGGTGCTTGAGGGGGGCGCAGCGCGTGACGAAGAACCATGCTGCACGGCTAGGCGATGAGCCGCCGTCCCGTAGTCAACAAATCAACCTAGTATTACTAATTCTCGATCATCCCCAAACACCTACCCACGCGCAGCCAATAGCGCGCCTTCGGCCATCCTGCGGAACGTCTCATCGATCTCTTCCGGCCGCTCCTTGGCACCACGATCGAGCCACCAGGTGACGACTGACAGATATGCACCCACGACGAACTGGACTTCGATCTCACGCGGCGCCACTCCGCTGTGAGTGCGCAGTTCGGCGCGCAGTGCCTCGCACAGTGACAGGCGGATATTGTCCATGATGATGAGGCCGGCGCCGGTTCGCATCATCACCTGGTAGAGCTTCCTCTGCTCTTTCAGATGCTCGGTCAGAAAGCGGCTGAAGTGAAACAATTGGCTTGCGTCGCCACCAATCGCCGCCGGGTGCATCAGCATCACCTTGAGGTAGCCGAGGCCGCTGCGCAGCAGATCGTCCTTGTCGGTATAGTGCAAATAGAACGTTGAGCGCCCGACATTGGCGGCGTCTGCAATGTCGGCCACCGAGATCGCATCGTAGCCACGCTCCATGATGAGTTCCATCAGCGCATGATGCAGCGACTGGCGCGTCCGTTGGGTGCGCCGGTCCATCTTGGGATGCGCAAGGCGGGCCGCCTCAGCCATCTTTTCGTGGTCAATCAGATCGGAATGTCTGGAAGCAGACATGACGGCGCTGCTGTTCATTGCGTTGTAAGACACTCGTCCAATATCACACGCCTGTCTAAACACCAGGAGAATCCGTGTTATGGGACGAACTGCTCAAGGCGCCGAAAGCGGCGCGGGCGTCATCACCCTTCGTGGTGTCGGCAAGAGCTACAAGACGCAGGCTGGCGACTTTGAAGCACTGGCCGACATCCACCTGACGTTCGCAGCCGGCGAGTTTGCCGCGATTGTCGGTAAATCGGGCAGTGGCAAATCCACACTGATCAATCTGTTGACGGGCATCGACCATCCGAGCCTGGGCGAAATTACCGTAGCCGCCGAACAGGTCACGGGAAAGAGCGAGAGCCAGTTGGCGCAATGGCGCGGCCGCAATGTCGGAATTGTGTTTCAGTTCTTCCAGCTGCTCCCAACGCTGACCATCGCGGAGAACGTGATGTTGCCGATGGATCTATGCGGCACCTTCGCAGGCAAGCGGCGCGAACGCGCCCTCGGCCTTCTCGCCCGCGTCGGCATCGAGAGCCAGGCGGACAAATTCCCATCGAGCCTGTCGGGCGGCCAGCAGCAGCGCGCGGCGATCGCCCGAGCGCTGGCCAACGGCCCGCCATTGCTGGTCGCGGACGAGCCCACCGGCAATCTTGATACGCGCACTTCGGCAGATGTGTTGGCGCTGTTCCGCGATCTCGCCCGTGCCGGCACGACGGTCATCATTGTCAGCCATGAACGTGACATCGCCTCAATCGCCGACCGGACCGTGGTGCTCGAAGACGGGCGCGTCACGAGCGACAGCCTCCGCGCCTCGCGGCCCTTCGCCGTGCCGGCGGAGTAGCACCCATGCGCTGGATCAAACTCATGCGAGACTTTGCGGCCGAGTCCGGTCGCAGCTTTCTGATGATCGCCGCCATCGGCGTTGCGCTGTTCGGTTTGAGCGCGATGCTGGGCGCCTATGGCATCGTGACGCGCGAAGTCGGCGTCAACTATATAGGCACAAACCCCGCATCCGCCACGATCGACGTGGGCACGGTGACCCAAGAGGTGCTCGACATTGCACGCGCCGTGCCGGGCATCGCAGATGTCGAAGCGCGGTCAGTTGTCACCGGTCAGGTGCGCATTGGCGATGCGTGGATGCGCGCGCTGATTTTCGTCGTCGACGACTTCTCGGCCATGCGCATGAATTTGTTCACGCCGGTTGCAGGCGACTGGCCGCCAAGGCCGGGGACGATCCTGATGGAGCGCCTTGCGAAAGACCTTGTCGGCGCCTCCCTCGACGGCGAGGTGACGTTCAAAATCGGAGCCAATCCCGCCGCGTCGTTTGTCGTCTCGGGTCTCGTGCACGATACGACACTCGCGCCCGCCTGGCAGGAGCAGACGGCCTACGCCTATATGACAATGGACACCTTTGCCCGCCTTGGCGCGCCGACGGTGTTCGAGGAACTCCGTCTCAAGATGAAAGATGAGTCGACGCAAGCAGCTGTCGATGCCAAGGCGCGCGAGGTCGCCGAAGCGCTGACCGCAAGTGGGATGGATGTGCACGCCATCAAGGCGCCGCCGGTCGGCCAACATCCGCATCAGGGGCAGATCGCGGTCGGTCTCCTGATGTTCCTGACGCTCACTTTGCTCGGCCTCGTTCTGGCGGCGATCCTCGTAGCCTCGGTTCTCGCCGCAAGCCTCGCACGCCAGTCGCGCGAGATTGGCATCATGAAGGCCGTGGGCGCGCGGAGCGGGCAGATCGCAACGATGTATGTGGGCGTGTTGCTGGCGCTCGGTGCCCTGTCTCTCGCAATCGGCCTGCCGCTCGGCGCGATGTCGGCGAGCGGTCTCGCCGGAGCGATGGCGCAGACCATGAACTTCACCATCACGAGTTCAGCCGTGCCGCTCTGGGTCTACGCCTCAGTCATCGCGGGCGGCCTGGCGACGCCATTGCTTGCTGGGCTTCCCTCGGTGATCCGGGCGAGCCGCGTTTCGGTGCGCGAGGCTCTCGCCGGTCGTGAAGCGGTCGTCGAGGGCAAATCGCTTGGCCGCCTCACCTCGCGTCTCGCCGCGCTGGGCCCGACCATCCAGCTCGCAACGCGCAATGCGTTCCGTCGGCGCAGCCGCCTGATCCTCAGCGTGGCGCTGCTCGCGGTTGGCGGCGGCCTCTTCATCACAGCTCTCAGCGCACGTGAGGGCTGGCGCGATCTGGCCGCGACTGTGCTTGACGACCGGCACTACGATGCGGAGCTTCGCTTGTCGCAGCCCGTTTCCGATGCCGATTTGGTGGCAGCGCTCGGGGCGGCCGGTACCGTCGATAGTTTCGAGCTCTGGAGTACCGAGGAAGCCACCTTCTCGAGCGACGGCGCGATCGAAGTGATGCGCACCTATCCCGATAAGGGGCATGGCAGCTTCGCCATCTTTGGCGCGCCGACCAACACGGCTCTTATGACCTATCCGATCGTTGAGGGACGCTGGCTCCTTCCCACGGACCACAATGGCCTTGTGCTGTCGCAGCAGGCCTTTCGCAAGCGCGGCGATCTCAGGATCGGCGATCCGGTGGTTCTCGCTATCGGTAACGAGCCGACAAGCTGGACACTGGTCGGCGTCGTCCGCGAGATCGGCGGCGGCGGTGCCTATGTCAGCAGGGCCGACTTCGACCGTGTCGCCAGCAGCGAGGCGCAGCAAATGGTGCGCGTGAAGTTCACTGCTGCTGGCGGAGCGGTGGCCGGCCTCGCCGCCCTGGACGCCTCGCTCGACGAGGCAGGCATCGGCGTCGAACGCGCCACTGGTCTCACGGCGCTCTACGAGGCGCTGATCGGCCATGTCGAAGTGCCGGTGATGATGCTGATCATCGCCTCGATCCTTCTGGGGTCAATCGGTGGTCTTGGCCTCGCCTCGATGATTTCGATCAATGTTGTCGAGCGAACGCGTGAGATTGGCGTGTTGAAGGCCATCGGTGCGACGCCAGCCATGATCGTCCGGATCATCGTCGGCGAAGGGCTGATGACCGCGTTCCTCAGCTGGATCGCCGCAATCCTTCTGGCCCTTCCACTCATAGAGGTCATCGCCATCCTTGGGGCATCGATGTTCGGCACGCCCCTGCCCTACCTCGTCTCAATGCCCGCAGCACTGGGCTGGCTCGCGCTCGTTGCAATCATCGCGATCGTCGCAAGCACAATCCCCGCGACCCGCGCCGGGCGCCTCGTCGTCCGGGAAGCACTGTCCTACACTTGAAAGGAGCGCGCCATGAGCCGCACAACCCGCACGATCGTCGTGCTGATCACGATCCTCGTCGTCCTCGGAGGGCTCGGCTATGCCGCCCACAGCATGAACCTGGTCGGGCTACTGGTCAGCATGCACCAGCCGCCGCAGCACTAGGTCACGCGCCAAAGTTCTGACTACAAACCAGGCGGCGCTCGATGAGCGCCGTTCTTGTAGCGATGCAGTAAGTCGGGGACGCCAGCTATGAGGCTTTGCTGGCGACTTGCCATGGCTTGGCGGAAGTGCCAGCTCACTAAGAAGGATGGTGGGTGTGACAGGGATTGAACCTGTGACCCCCGCCGTGTGAAGGCGATGCTCTCCCGCTGAGCTACACACCCATCCTAGACGGGCCACGCAAATTGGCGTGGTATTTCAAGGAGATGGTGGGTGTAACAGGGATTGAACCTGTGACCCCTACCATGTCAAGGCCGGGGTCATATGTTTTCTGCGACTTGCTTGCGATCGCCACTAGTCCCACAGGGTCCAGGTTTGCTACGTAATAGTCGGTCTATACGTTTTCTAACGATCGCTTGAATACCCTGTCGCTCTCCGCAAGGTGGTGACTTTTCGGTGACTGAATGAAACTTACAAAGAAGATCGTTGAAAACGCGGAGGTTCGAAGCCGCCAGTATACGATTTGGTGCAGCGAACTCCGAGGCTTTGGCGTCAAAATAAACACAGCCGGCACCCGCTCGTACTTCGTTGACTATCGCAACGAGGATGGCGTGCGGCGAAGGATGAACGTTGGAAGACATGGACTCGTAACGACCGAGGAAGCACGAAAGCTCGCCTTCGAGCAAATCGCCGACGCCATCCGTGGCCGAGATCCACAGGCCGAAAGGCGCGAGCGACGGCACGCACCGACCTTGGCCCAGGTATGCGATCGGTACCTTGATGCAGCAACGCGCGGGCTGATCATCGGACGTGGCGGACTGCCCAAAAAGGCGAGCACGCTGGCGATCGACCGGGGGCGCATTGAGCAACACATTAAGCCGCTGCTAGGAACAAGGAAAGTCGTCGATCTCACTCGAGCTGACGTAGCAGGATTTATCCGAGACGTGACGTCGGGGGCGACCGCCCGCTCGGGGACTTCCGGGAAACTGCGTGGAAGGATCCGAGTTACTGGCGGCCCAGGAGCCGCTGCACGCACGTCTGGCCTGTTGGGGGGCATTTTGTCGTTCGCCGTATCAGATGGCATAATAGACGCGAACCCGGCCATCGGGCTTCGTAGACCGGCGGGAAAAGCCCGACAGCGCCGGCTCAATCCCGTTGAGTACGCGGCACTCGGTGAAACAATTCGTTTGCATATTGCCGAGGGGTCCCACGTGACTTGGCAAGGCTGTGCGATAATACGCTTAATAGCCCTTGCTGGGCTGCGACTGGGCGAGGCGCAGACAATGCGGCGTGCTGAAGTGGACATTGCGAAGCAAATTGTGGCTTTCGCCGATACGAAGACGGGCTACTCCGTCAGGCCTCTGGGAAGGGCGGTAGTCGAGGTGATCCAAGGCCTGCCGGGCTCGGCATCGCCGTACTTGTTCCCAGCACCTCGACTCGCGGGTCGTCCATATTCGGGGCTGAAGCGCTATTATCGCGGTTTGTTCGCGGATGCAGGCCTCCAAGGCGTTACACCTCACACCCTCAGGCACAGCTTCGCTAGCGTCGCCGCTGACTTAGGCTTTGCAGACTCTACAATTGGCGCCTGCCTCGGTCATTCAGGCCGAGGCGTCACCAGCCGGTACACGCACGTACTCGATAAGGTGTTGGTAGAAGCGGCGAATACTATCGCCGCAGAGATCAATCGGCTCATGGGTTTCCGTTGAGAAGCAGCATTAGGGGACGCAATGGCGACGTGGAAAGCACTTGGTCATCCGTTACTGCCCGACCTTCTGTTACCCGACGCAAACGGTTGGATACCATTGTACTCGGCTGCCCAATGGATTGCGCTCAAAGGCGGCTTGGAGCCGGCCTTTGATCCCAGCACAATCGAGAGCCAAGTCATATGGAAACAAGCTTTCGGCGAACTTTGTGATGCAATCACCCGCGGGACCGTCAGAGCGCGGGGATATTTTAGCGGAGAAACTCGCGACCTCCCACCGAACCTAATGAGCCGCAAGGCGGTCAGTTACCCATTCCGGGACATGGACGTGGACCTCTTCGAAGGCTCTCAGATGTTCCTCCAATCAACTTATTTCAATGACGATGACGACTGGAACAGCGGGATGACGGACACCCTCTGGCAGGGTGAGAAACCGATCTGGACCCACATTGAGGTATTCGAGATCGACGTAAGGACACGATGGCCGGTGGAGAGTTGGGGTCGCGTGGCGAAGCCGACGGGCAGGCCCCCAAAACGAAAGGTCCCTATTTTCGCCGAGCTCGATAGACTCACCGCAACAGGCGTGCCTATCGAACCAACGATTGCCCTCGCTGAGCGTGTCACGGCCATTCTTAACGCCGACCTGTTTGCCCGTGATCCGGTGAGCCTTCGGGTCGTTCAGATGAACATTGCTGCGTATCTGAAGGTCCGGGCCAAAGGTACCGAATAGTTTCTACCCCGACCCCAAGGGCTTTCCTCACCCCTTTACTCACTCTGTTTCCTGCAACTTCGCTCCGGCAGACATGGGCAGGCGGCCAAAGGCACTCGCCGCGCACCGTGGAGCAATCAATGTCATCGCAACTCCCCAAATATCTCCGCCGCGCACCCGCAGCAGAGTATATCCGAAACACTATCGGGATCCCGTGTTCCGCTCGGTGGCTAGCGAAGCTGGCAGTAGAAGGTGGCGGACCGCCGTTCTATAAGGCCGGCCGCTTCCCCATGTATGCGCCCACCGACCTAGTTGCTTGGGCTGAAGGCCGCATCGGTAAACTCCAGCTCTCGACCGCCGACGCGATGAAGCAGGACCTGACGCCAAAGGCTTCGCCGGCCAGCGGGATCAAGGGCGGCTGGGTTGTCAGGGGCCGCTAGCCATGGGTCTCTATGCTCTCAATTGGGCGTTCGAGCAGTCGATACCCAATGCGACCGGGAAGGCTGTCCTTTTGGCGATCGCGAAGCATGCTAACGACAGCGGCTCCTGCTATCCGGGAACGCGCAGAATCGCGAGACTGGCTGGCTGCAACGAAAAGACCGTTCGCATCTGGCTACAGAAGCTCTCAGACATGCAGCTTCTTTTGCGCGCCGCGCGCAAACGCTCCGACGGACAACGGACCACCGATCTTCTGACACTTCCCCTGCCGCCAAAGTCTACTGCCAACGGGCAATTGAGCACGCGGCCAGAGGGTATTGAAGGGCAGGACATGGGCGTCATTGCCCGCGCAGAACTTAAGAGGAATAATGAATCTAGAAGGGCGCAATCCGGAAACGTGGTGGAGCTTTATGCTGGATCGAAGTCCCGCGAGCCACGCGGCGCTTCAGATGACGAGATGCAGCTAGCGATCGCTCGCCGTATGTCCAACCTGGGGGACACGGATGACCCCGAGAACAACTAACGCACGCCTTAGGGTCCTGGCTGACTTGATGCTGCTCGGTGTCAAACCGAAGGGCAGCGTAGAAAATGTGATCGACATGTATCTCAAAGCAATTTCCGAGTTCGACGATGTCGACATTGAAGGCGGCCAGCTTCTACTACTAAGGGGTTACGTCCCATCCTATCAAGGTGCCTACCGTCCAGGTCCGCCCCAATTAGCGACCGCTTGTCGTATGGCTCAATCTCAGCGCCTTGAGCACGAACGCCGAATAACGGCTCCTCGCACCACGTCCCTATCCCCTGACGTCGAAAAGTCTCCCGAGTCAAAAACGCGGGTTGGCCATTATCTCGAAACCGGCAATCGGAACGCTCTGGCGATGTAAGGTCTTGTCAGGCAATCTGAGGTTTTATTAAGTTCCTGTTTGTTACCACCCTCATACTCTCAGTCTGCATAGCGGTTCCCAAGGGTCTCCGACAATACAACCGGGGTGCCCATTCGCGCGACACCTCTCAGCAGGCCCCGACTGTCGCCGCGCGTAGCAGGCATTTCGTCAAAATGTAAGCTTTGTAATCACCTCATTTCCGCGCTCCGGCGTTTCTGACGCTTTCTGTGTTTATCTCCACGTCGACTAATGGTGCCGCTGGTGCCGAGTTTTGCAATAGGCGCAAGCTCGTTCTACCGAGATGACGCCGATGGAGGGATAAGAAGCGACGGGCGAGCAGCTCGTGAAGCGCAGACGCCCGCGCACTAGTTAGGCATTCTATCACCTTGTCTCCGCTGAGCTGCCCTCGAACCGCCGTGTAGTGAGTTAGGCGGAGAGGGAGACAGGACGTTAGTGGCTGTTCCTGGGCCTTTTCGCGGGCTTATGTCGGAGGACAGACACGCGGACAGACGAACGCGTTTCTTGCAGTTCTAATCTATTGATTTGGTTCAGTATTGTGATTTTGCCTTAGTCAAGGTGCCGGACGGCGGCCTTCGGCCGGCGGCTACTCTCTGAGCGCCCGCACGAGTCTCGCCGGGTCCGCGCCGAGCGCTCGGGCGACTTGGATGAACTCGATCACGTCGAGCCGGCGCTCTCCACCCTCATACTTTGCCACGAATGACTGGGGTCGGCCGAGGTGTTCGGCCACCTCAGCCTGGGTGAGCTTCGCCTTCTTGCGCGCCGCAACGAGCAACTCGCGCAGTTTCTGATGTTGGGGAGAGTGGATCGAATTGCCCATGTCGGCCGGTAGAGGGGACGATGAGCCCGGGAAGCTGATCCTGTTTCCGGATTATCCCAAATAGGGATTTGTTCAACCGGCTCAGGCTTGATGCAGGCATGAACGACAGCAGCATGAATAATGCGCACAAGGCGCCAGGACGGACGGTCCGGCTGTTCCTCGCCGATGGCCAGCCACAAGGCATCGTCATCGCCGACGTGGGAAATTGGAGCGGCAAGGCGTTGGCGGCGCCCCGAGGGCGCCTGCCGGACCTATTGCGGCGGACGGAGGCATCTCGCACGGGCGTTTACATCCTGCTGGGGCCAAATCCCGATCAGATTGATGGCGTGCTGGCCTATATTGGGGAAGCCGACGACATCGCAGCCCGGATGCGTATTCACCTGCGCTCGGAGAGTAAGGACTTCTTCAACCGGGTGGTCTTCCTCGTCAGTTCCGATGAGATGCTCACCAAGGGCCACGTTCGCTACCTCGAGAGCCGGCTCATAAAGCTCGCGCAGGATGCCGGTCGGTCGAGCTTACCAACGACACCCATCCTGACTTCCAGCGACTTCCCGAAGCCGACCGTGCGGACATGGACACGTTTGTGGACAATGCCGCCCTGGTGCTGCCAATCCTGGGCTGCGACCTGTTTCGGCGTCGGCAACGGCCACAGGCGGCCCCACAGGCCGATCGAGTCGCCGGTGACGAGGTTGGCAGCCCAATCTTCACGTTCGCCACGGGAGGCGGCTCAGCCACCGGCCAAGAGACCGACGTGGGCTTTGTGATCTTTGCAGGCTCCACCGCCCGGCAGGCAGCCAGCGGCACCTTCCCAGCCGGCTACGCCGCCCTCAGGGACAAGCTGATCGCGAGCGAGCAGCTAGTGCAGGGCCCCTCCCCCGAGCTTCTCGCCTTCGCGTCTGATGTGACCTTCAGCAGTCCCAGCGCCGCGGCGTCCATCGTTTCGGGCCGCAGTGCCAGTGGACCGCTTGAATGGAAGATCCAGCCTCAGGGTCTGTGCTATCGAGATTGGCGCGCCGCCAACCTCCAGCTCGCGATTGGCTATTACCAGCGGCTCGCGGTGACGGATGCATGGGAAGCGCCCACGCGCTCGACGTTCAAGCTGGCGCTTGGCAAGGAAGGCAAGGCGGTGACAGCCCTCAGCCGTTACCTCATGGCGCTCCAGGATATGCCCGCGGCCGAGCGCGTGTCCCGCACCTTCGACGAGGAGACGGATACGGTGGAGAGTGGCGCAGTGCTGACGCGTCATACCGCTGTCGTCGGCAAGGTGGATCGGCAAACACCCATCCTCTCCTCCAAGGTTCACCAGGTGAAGTTCAATCCCTACTGGACGGTGCCCGAAAGCATCATCGAGAAGGACCTCGTGCGCTATATGCATGAGGACCCGGACTACCTCACCAAGTTCCGCATCCGCGTCTTCGATGGCAAGGGCAACGAAGTGGCGCCCGCGTCCCTCGACTGGTCGTCCGCCGCCGACCCTCTGCGGTACACCTTCCGGCAGGACCCCGGTGGCGACAACTCACTCGGTCGCTGTAAAATCGACTTCTACAACCCCCACGACGTCTATCTGCATGACACGCCCGCCAAGCAGCTCTTTGGCCAGAACGATCGCTTCTACTCATCGGGCTGTGTGCGTGCCCAGAACATCGAAGTCATCGCCGCCTGGCTGCTTGCAGACAACGGTGGCTGGGACCTGTCATCCGTTCAGGCGATGTTCGCGGCGGACGAGAATGTCAACGTACCGCTGACTTTCCAGATGCCCATCCACACGACGTACGTGACGGCGTGGGTCACCCAGTTGGGCACCGTCAGTTTCCGCGATGACATCTACGGCCACGACGCAGCGGGCCGGGTGGACTTTTCGTGAGCCCGGTGAGGCCTTCCTTCATCCTCTGCATGCGGGAGGACGAAGCGCACTTCTTTGCCGGCCTTCTGGGGCTGCGGTCCGAAGAGGTGCGCTGGGTCACCAGCCGCGAGCTGGGCAACGCGCTCGACGAAATAGTCGGTCGTGCGCGTCTCATCTCATTCTGTTCGGACGTGATCATCCCCGCCGCAACCATCGAGACACTGGAAGGCGAGTGCTTCAACTTTCACTCCGGGCCACCTGAAAGGCCCGGTTATCGTCCCACCTCGTTTGCCGCTGTACGTGGGGACACACATTTCGGTGTGACGTTTTACCGTCTCGTGCCCGAGGTTGATGCCGGCACGATCTATGCCACGCGGCGCTTCGTGCTGTCGCCCCCCATGACCGAGGCGCAAGTGTCTGAGCTCGCCTACCTTGAGCTTCTCAAGATGGCGCGCGAGGTGGCCCCTCTGCTCGCCGACTTCAACGCCGACTTCCTCCCCAACGGTGACGTCTGGCAAGGCATCCCCACGACGCGCGCGGACTACCACCTACTTCTCTCTTAAGGGACAGCCCCATGTACAACGTGCTGAAAACCGACCTCGCCGCGATCCTCGGCATCAGCAAGGACGCCCTGCACATTCATCTTGGTCTCGCCATTTTCGTAACGCTCATGCTCCTCCTTCGGCGCTCACCTTCGAGCCTCATACCGTGGCTGGGTGTCCTGGTCTTTGAACTCGTCAACGAAGCGATGGACATCTTCCACTGGCATGAAGGCACGTTTTCCTTCGAGATTGGGGACTCACTGAAGGACGTGATCAACACGATGATCTGGCCGACCATCTTCATTCTTGCTTTCAGGACGGCGGCGTCCCGCCGTGCGGCTCCCTGACGTTCGTCGGCAGAGCGCCGGACGTTTCGTTCGACCTGCGGACTGTGGTGCGGGCGTCGTTGCCTGTCCCGGCTTCGCTGCTCATCCACCTTCTGCTCATCGTTCTCTTCGCGCTGGTGAGCTTTGGTCGTCCGCTGGCACCGCGAATGGTGCGACCAATCGAGGTCGAACTGGTGACGCAGATGGAGTTCGAGGACTCCTTTGAGGTCCCGCCGGAAGCGACCGTCGCACCGCTTGTCGTCCCAGAGCGCACGCAGGAACCGGACGCGCTGCCGCCGGCTCCCGCCGACGGCATGACCGAAGCGACCCAGCTTTTCGCAAACCGGGTACTGGCTGACCCGCAGAACCGCCAGGTGAAGGAGGCGCTGCCGTCGCTCGACAGCGCGGAGCGCATCGTCCAGCTTTGCATCATTGAGGGTCTCGAACAGTTGCGGATTGCCAAGCCCGGCCCGCCGCCAGATTCAATTTCGTCATCGGCTTTTGGCCAGACGACCCTCCTGGGCCTTACTCTCGATGCGCCGGATGCGGCCTACCGTGCGGCGCGCCGCTGGTACGCCTTCCACTATACCTGCAGCGTGGAACACGATTTCAGCGGGGTGACGGCCTACCGCTTTGCGGCCGGTGATCCGATCCCCGAAAGCGAATGGGAAGCACACGACCTCATCGCTGAGGACGAGGATGAATAGGTCAGCCGATCTTTGAAGCGCCGTATCGTGTCATTCCCCGCGGTTTGTAGACCGATAGGACGTTGGCGACGAGGAGGACCGCCAGCCCGCCGGTCCCGTGCAGCACCATTGAGAAGCGGGATGCTCCCATTGTGCCTAGCCCGCCCGCTAGGGCTGCGCGAGCGAGCAAATCGACGGTCTCGGTTTGCAGCATAAGGACTGCGAGTGCGACGAGGGTCAGTACTAGCTTGATGATGACCCAATAGTAGCGGATGAGCCCCCAGGGCGTGCCGAGCGACTGCACGACGCCGATGAGGAGGCTAGCACGGCTAAGGGTACGATCACCTGCCACGTCACCACCCGCATGGCTGGGTAAACGGCCGAGGCAAGCGCGGCGTCCGCAGTCGCCACGCCGGTTACGGCGAGTGCGAGGAATGCCGCCACCGCGCCCAGGAATCCAAGCGAGCTCGTGATGTGAAGGACCAAGACCAGTTTTCGCCAGGGTGGACTAAGCGTCATCCGTGCATCCCGGCCATGCCGCCGTGCTGCCAGGGGCAGTGACCCAACCCCATCATCACGCCGACGACAAGGACGGCGGCGATGCCTATGCCGATGAATATCTTGACCCAGGTCGGCATACCGGTTGCGATGCGCGCCATGATGATCTCCTGAAATGAACCGGCTTCGTTTATCAATACACTGTGTCTCGATGTCAAGACGCTCTGTCTCGACACGGCGGGCTGCTTGTGACACTGTCCGCACATGCCCAAGCTCTGGCACGAGACCATCGAAGCACACCGCTCGGCCGTCGCCGATACGATCATGGACCGCACGGCTGCCATTGCGGCGTCCGAGGGTATGCATACCCTCACGATGGCGCGAGTGGCCCAGGAGGCCGGCATCGGCCGCGCCACCCTCTACAAGTATTTCAAGGATGTGGGTGACATTCTGACTGCCTGGCACCGGCGTCAGATCAGCACTCACCTTGCTGAACTTGAAGTGCTGCGGGCGCGGCACCAAGCGCCGCTGGACGCCCTGAGGGCCGTCCTGCTTGCCTACGCATCCCAAGGGGCACACGATCACGGAAGTCTGGGGCAGCTGCTGCATGCCCTGCCGCACGTCCATGATGCACATCGCCACCTTCAAAGCTTTGTGTCTGGCATTGTTGCCGAGGCTATATCCGCGGGCGACCTCAGTGAGGCTCCTTCCGCCGACGAGCGCGCGCGCTTTGCACTGGCGGCCCTTCAGGGCGGTCACTCGACGTCCCACAGAGCTGTCGGCCGGGTGGTCGACATGGCTCTCCGGGGCATTGGCGCCGGCGCTTGACCTTCCCCCTGGGGGAGGGCTTAGGCCGGGCTTCCACGTAACAAACGTCGAGGACACCGGCCATGACGTCTATGCATAATCATTCGGCGCACGATGCCGGTGCGAAGCAGCAGGAGCACCACGGGCGCCACGCGTACCTACTCTTCGCGCTCAACATGCTCCTGTCCTTCGTGGCCATGTATTTTCTCATGTTCACGATGGTCGACACGTGGGGTGACTTTTACAACAATCTCAACATGGGCTTCATGGCGGTGACCATGCTCGCGCCCATGGGCATCCTGATGCTGCTGCTCATGCGCGGCATGTATGGTAACCGACGACTAAACCTCGTTCTATACGCAGGTTTCACCCTACTATTTGTCCTTGCGCTAGTAGGCATTCGAACCCAGACACCCATCGGCAACGACCAATTCATCGCCTCTATGATCCCGCACCATTCGGGAGCTATTCTTATGTGTCGCGAGGCGAATATCACGGACGCCGAGCTGCGGGCTCTTTGCGACGGTATCCAGTTGGGACAGCGTCAGGAGATCGAGCAAATGAAGACCATCCTCACCCGCTTGCAATCGTCGTCAGCGCCATGAGCAATCGCACGTCTTTCGCTCTCGCGACTTACAGTGGGCTCCTCCTCACGGTTTTGGGCACACCAGCCGCATTTGGCGAGAGCGTGCCTCTCGCCGATGTGGCCCATATCCACGGCGTTGCTTTCGACGTTACTCAGCCGGGCCAGTTGCTGTTGGCCACTCACTACGGCGTCTACCGCACCGAAGGCAGTGGCCTTGCCCAGACCATCTCGGAAGACGCCAACGACTACATGGGCTTCACGCCGTCTCCTGATAACCCGACCCTGCTTCTCGCCAGCGGGCACCCGGCCCAGGGTGGCAACATGGGTTTCATCGTTTCGACCGATGGCGGTGTTACCTGGTCCCAGCGTTCGCCGGGCGCTTCCGACGCTGTGGACTTCCACGCCCTGACCGTGAGCCGTGCAGACAGCCGCGTCCTCTTCGGTCTCTATGGCTCGATCCAAGTGAGCCGCGATGACGGAGCGACGTGGCAGGTGTCGGGT
>JBDSHC010000042.1:0-5010 GCA_039918675.1 Devosia sp. | reverse complement strand
GGGAATGGCCGGTTGACAGCCTTTGGGGCCGCGAGCCGGGATCCGAACCCGGAGGATGCGACCACCCTCCGCCATCACTGTCGCCAGCCACTTCGTCGGTGGCTCGCAGGTAGATGACGACAGCGGGGGGAGAATACGATGGGGTTGGAACACCGTGCGTATGGGTGGGGTAAGATTGGCGTAAGTGATTGGCGAGACTGCGGTTTCCGGGGCCCACATGCGCATCTTTCTGCCGCCATGGCCGGTCCCCGGATCGCGTCCGGGGATGACCCGGCCACCCAGATGCACGTTCGGGTGGGTCCCCGGGTCAGGCCGGGGATGACGATTGAGGGGGCGGTGGGTTTCACCTGTCCCGTGCTCTTGGCCGCCCCCTTCCGTCAGCTTCGCTGACACCTTCCCCCGCACGCGGGAGAAGGGCCGGACTGCGAGGCTGCCGCAAAACAAAAGAGGCGCCCCCGTAAGGGACGCCTCGCTTTGTCTGCTGCAGAAACCTACGTCAGACTTTCGTGATGCAGACCTTGCCGGTACCGGCGGCGACGATGCCGAGCTTGGTGGCGGCGGCCTTGCTGAGGTCGATGATGCGGCCGCCATGATAGGGGCCCCGATCGTTGATCTTTACGGTCACAGACTTCCCGGTCTTCTGGTTCACCACTTTGACGACGGTGCCGAAGGGAAGCGATTTGTGAGCGGCGGTCATGGCGTTCTGGTTGAAACGTTCGCCCGAGGCGGCCATCCGGCCATTGAACCCGGGGCCATACCAGGACGCACCACCGCATTGATTGCCGGCCGCGAAAGTTTCCTCGGTCATGAATGAAAGACTACCCGTGACGAGGAGGGCGGCGACAACGATGTGCTTAATCAAACAACTATACTCACGCTAGTTAACGACCGGCGCGACTTAGGGAGGACTCGTGGCGAGATTGTGGGAGAAACGGGGCAGGAAAAATCAGTTAATGAACTGTTGCTGAACTGCCGCAGGAGAACTGGTGTGCCCTGCCACTAGATTTAGTAGGCGCAAAGCCATTCTCTGCAGACTCGCCACGACATCTGCCATTGCGGTCCGAAAGTTACGACATGTGCCAAAAGCGCACAAAATCCGCCGCTTGCGGGGAACTCGCCGAAAAATCCGCGCCGAGATTTGACCAATTGATAAAAATTCCGGCTGTGCTAGCGTTCCCAGTCTGGAATGGTACTTAGGGCCGTTCCCGACTTGTTCAGGAGGGGTGCGCGAATGGGCGACGGCGTTCTGAAGGATGGCATCGCTGCCGGGCGACTGGCGCCGGCGCAATATGCGGCCAATTTCTCCGATCTGCACCCGCCGCTCGAGCGGCACGAGGCCTTCGTCGAAGCCGACCGCTGCTACTTCTGTTACGACGCCCCCTGCCAGACCGCCTGCCCGACCTCGATCGACATCCCGCTCTTTATCCGCGAGATCCTGACTGACAATCCGCTCGGCGCCGCGGAGACGATTTTCGAGCAGAACATTCTGGGCGGCATGTGCGCCCGCGTCTGCCCCACCGAGCAACTCTGCGAAGAAGCCTGCGTGCGCGAAGCCGCCGAAGGCAAGCCGGTAAAGATCGGCATGCTGCAGCGCTACGCCACCGATGTCGCGATGGAGCAAGAGGCCCAATTCTTCGAGCGCGCCGCATCGACCGGCAAGGCTGTCGCGGTTGTCGGCGCCGGACCGGCAGGATTGGCCGCTGCGCATCGGCTCTCGATGCATGGCCACGACGTCGTGATGTTCGATGCGCGGCCCAAAGCCGGTGGGCTCAATGAGTATGGAATTGCGTCCTACAAAACGCCGGACGGCTTTGCTCAGCATGAAGTGGACTATGTGACGGCCATCGGCGGCATCACCATCGAGACCGGCAAGGCACTGGGTGGGCACTTCTCGCTCGCCGAACTCACCGGCAAGTATGATGCGGTTTTTCTCGGCATGGGCCTGGGCGGCGTCAATGCGCTGCGGGCCGAAGGCGAAGATGCCGATGGGGTCGACGACGCGATCAATTTCATCGCGACGCTGCGCCAGGCGAGCGATCTCGCCAGCCTGCCGGTGGGCCGCAAGATCGTCGTCATCGGCGGCGGCATGACGGCGGTGGATGCGGCGGTGCAGAGCAAGCTACTCGGCGCCGAGGAAGTGACCATGGTCTATCGCCGCGGCAAGGAACACATGAACGCGTCGGGCTTCGAGCAGGACCTCGCGGCGGCAAAGGGCGTAACGATCCGGCACTGGCTGGCGCCCAAGCGCGTCGTCGTCGCGGATGGTCAGGTCATAGGCATCGAACTCAGCTACATGGCGCTGGCTGATGGTTCGCTGAAGCCCACGGGCGAGACAACGATGATCGCCTGCGACCAGGTGTTCAAGGCCATCGGCCAGACGCTCGCCACCGATGGCGAAGGCGTCATGCTGGCGGGCGGCAAGATTGAAGTCGATGCCGAGGGGAAGACCTCAATGGAAAAGGTCTGGGCCGGCGGCGATTGTGCGACGGGTGGCGACGATCTGACCGTGACCGCCGTGGCGCAGGGCCGTGACGCAGCCGAAAGCATCAACCGGTTTCTAGCCGGCTGATGTTCAAGCGCATTCATTTCGACACTGTGCCGGCAACCGATGTCATTCGGGCGCGCGACTTCTATCGTGACAAGCTGGGCTTCAGCGTCGAGCGCGACAATGCCTATGGCGACAGCCGCTGGGTGTTCATGCGCATTCCGGGCGCCGATACGCTGCTGCATTTTGATCACCAGCCCAGCGTGCCCAAAACCAAAACACCCGCTTTGGTGCTGGTGACCGATGATGTGGATGCGGCCTGCGCGACGCTCATGGCGCGCGGCGTGGCGATCACCAGCGGTCCGGATGATGCGCCGTGGGAGCCCGGTACGCGCTGGGCCATGCTCGACGATAGCGAGGGAAACCTCGTTCTGATCCAAACCGTGTAACCGAGGAGGACGCCATGGCAGACCTTCGCAGCAATTTCGTCGGCATCAAGTCGATCAACCCGTTTTGGCTGGCGTCGGCGCCGCCGACTGACAAGGCCTACAATGTCGAGCGCGCTTTCAAAGCGGGCTGGGGCGGGGTGGTGTGGAAGACCTTGGGCGAGGCAGGCCCACCGGTCGTCAATGTCAACGGTCCGCGTTACGGTGCGATCTGGGCCGGCGACCGCCGGTTGATGGGCTTCAACAACATCGAGCTCATCACCGACCGCGATTTGCAGAAGAACCTTCAGGAAATAAAGGCCATAAAGAAGGCCTGGCCGGACCGCGCGGTGATTGTCTCGATCATGGTGCCCTGCGAAGAGGATGCATGGAAGGCCATTCTACCTCTGGTGGAAGAAACCGAGGCCGACGGCATCGAGCTCAACTTTGGTTGCCCGCACGGCATGAGCGAGCGCGGCATGGGCGCGGCGGTCGGGCAAGTGCCTGAATATGTCGCGATGGTGGTGCGCTGGTGCAAGCAATATTCGCGCATGCCTGTGATCACCAAGCTGACGCCGAACGTGACCGACATCCGCCGTCCGGCGCGCGCTGCCCACGAAGCCGGCACCGATGCGGTGAGCCTCATCAACACCATCAATTCGATCACCAATGTCGATCTCGATCTGATGGCGCCGATGCCGACGATCGACGGCAAGGGCACGCATGGCGGCTATTGCGGCCCGGCGGCAAAGCCGATCGCGCTGCATATGGTAGCCGAGATTGCGCGCGACCGCGAAACCTTGGGCCTTCCCATCTCGGGCATTGGCGGCATTACGACATGGCGCGACGCGGCCGAGTTCATGGCGCTGGGCGCCGGCAATGTGCAGGTGTGTACGGCGGCCATGGTCTATGGCTTCAAGATCGTCGAGGAGATGGTCTCGGGGCTGTCGAACTGGATGGACGAGAAGGGCTACACGACGCTCGACGATTTCGTCGGCAAGGCCTCGCGCAACGTCACCGACTGGCAGTTCCTCAATCTCGAATACATCACCAAGGCGCGCATCGATCAGGACCTCTGCATCAAATGCGGTCGCTGCCACATCGCCTGCGAGGATACGTCGCACCAGGCGATCACCAAGCAGAAGAACGGCGTTCGCCATTTCGAGGTCATGGACGACGAATGCGTCGGCTGCAATCTGTGCGTCAATGTGTGTCCGGTCGAAGACTGCATCACCATGGAAGAGCTGGCGCCCGGCACGATCGACGAGCGCACCGGCCGTGTGGTGACCGGCAAATATGCCAACTGGACGACCCACCCGAACAACCCGATGCGCAAGGTCGAGCCGGCCGAATAGCTCGAGGCTTCGTGAGCGCCCGGTAACCAAACCCTAAGCCCCGCCCAATAGGGTAGCTAACGAGTATCCGGGGTTTGGTATGTTTGGCGCGTCGCAAACAGCAGAAGCCGCGGCAAGGCCGAGCGGCGATGCCGAGAGCCGTGCCGTGCAGCAGCTCTCCTGGCTGATTCTGGCCGGCCTCGCCTGCACCATCTTCATAGTCGGCTTCCTGATCTTTGCCGCCGTTCAGGCTGTTGCGATCATCGATCACGCATCGGTCGAGCGCGAGCGCATGCTGGTGACGCGGGCGATCGCCGCGGCACCGGGCGGCATGAACGAAATCACTCTCCATGCCATGGCCGAAAGCCTCGATCTGATTGACGCGCGCCTGACCACTGCCGCGCTCCGGCAGCCCGGCGAAGAGATGGTCCTGGTCAATTCCGGCGCTGACCGCGTGGTCGCCTGGGTGCCGCACCGGTTCGGCACGCTGACCTTCCAGACCGTCGCGCCGCTGCGGATCGGCGCGGGGGTGGTGTTCGTTGCGATCGTCGGGCTGATCGGCTGGCGGGTGCATGTGGTCGGGCGCGGTCTCGATAACAGCCGCCTCGCCGCCGCAGCGCGGGCCAAGACCGATCCGTTGACCGGGCTCGGCAATCGGCTGGCTTTCGATGCGGCGCTGGACACCCTCTATGACCAAGCCGAAGCGGGCGGCCCGGGCTTTGTGCTGGTGACGTTCGATCTCGACGGCTTCAAGACGATCAACGAC
>JBDSHC010000041.1:0-10709 GCA_039918675.1 Devosia sp. | reverse complement strand
GTCCCCCTCCCCCGCTTTGCGGGAGAGGAACCTGACTGATAGATTCTCGTTGCGCTCTGCCCTTCGCGCCGCGAGAGCGGCACGAAGTTCAACCGCGGGGTTACATCAAATCCGGGTGGCGGAAGATGAGGGTGGCGTTGGTGCCGCCGAAGCCGAAGCTGTTGGAGAGCGCGATGCCGACATCGACATTGTCGCGGCGCTTCCTGAGGATCGGCATGTCTTCGAACATCGGGTCGAGGTTTTCGATGTTGGCGCTTTCGCAGAGGAAGCGGTGCTGCATCATGAGGATGCAATAGATCGATTCCTGGACGCCGGTGGCGCCGAGCGAATGGCCGGTGAGCGATTTGGTGGCCGAGATCGGCGGGCAGGCATCGCCAGTGCCGAACACCAGCCGCAGCGCATCCATTTCCTTGGCGTCGCCGATGGGCGTCGAGGTGGCGTGCGGGTTGATGTAGTCGATCTTTTCCTTGACGGTTTCGAGCGCCATTTTCATGCAGCGCGCGGCACCTTCGCCCGAGGGCGCGACCATGTCGTAGCCATCGGAGGTGGCGCCATAGCCAACGATCTCGGCCAGGATTTTTGCGCCGCGGGCCTTGGCGTGTTCCAGCTCTTCGAGCACCAGCACACCGGCACCGCCGGCGATGACGAAGCCGTCGCGGGCCGCGTCATAGGCGCGTGAGGCTTTCGCGGGCGTGGCGTTAAAATCGGACGACATTGCGCCCATCGCGTCGAAGAGGTTCGACATGGTCCAGTCGAGATCTTCATGGCCACCGGCGAAGACGATGTCCTGCTTGCCCATCTGGATCTGCTCATAGCCATTGCCGATGCAATGCTTGGAGGTGGCGCAGGCCGAGGTGATGGAATAGTTGACGCCCTTGATGCCGAAGGGCGTCGCGAGCGTCGCGGACGCGGTGGAGCTCATGGCCTTGGGGACGGCGAGCGGCCCGATGCGCTTGGGGCCCTTTTCGCGCGTGATGTCGGCGGCTTCGACGACGGTGCGGGTGGACGGACCGCCAGAGCCCATGACGATGCCGGTGCGCGGATTCTTGACGTCGTGCTCTTCGAGCCCGGCGTCGGCAATCGCCTGCTGCATGGCGATGTAGTTCCAGGCGGCGCCCTTGCCCATGAAGCGGGTGGTGCGGCGATCGAGCACTTCGAACGGATCGAGTTTTGGGGCGCCGTGGACCTGGCAGCGGAAATTGAGATCGGCGTAGTCCTGGGCGAAGACAATGCCGGGCGTGGCCGTCCGCAGGCTCTCGAGCACTTCGGAAATGTTGTTGCCGATCGAGGAAACGATCCCCATACCGGTGACGACGACTCGCCTCATGTTTCCGTCTCGCTCCTTTTTCGTCTTCTTTCTGACGCCCGACAGGGCGCTCGGCTCGTTGGCCGATCAGGGCATGATGAACAGGCCGGCCCGCAGGTCCTTGGCTTGGTAGATCACTTTACCATCTGCCTTGACCCAGCCATCGGCAATACCGAGGACCAGGCGCGAGCGCATCACCCGCTTGATGTCGATACCATACTCGACCAATGCAACGTCAGTGGTCACCTGACCGGCGAGTTTAATTTCGCCACCAAGGGCGCGGCCGCGGCCGGGCGAACCGCCCCAGCCCAGGTAAAAGCCGGTCATCTGCCATAGCGCGTCGAGGCCGAGACAGCCGGGCATCACCGGATCGCCCTGGAAGTGCACGCCAAAGAACCAGAGATCGGGCCGGATATCGAGTTCGGCGCGGACCTGGCCGCGGCCATAGGCACCGCCGGTCTCGTCGATCTGGGTGATGCGATCGAACATCAGCATGGGGGGCAGCGGCAGCTGGGCGTTGCCGGGGCCGAAGAGTTCGCCGCGCCCGCAGGCAAGCAGCTCCTCATAGGCGTAGGCATTCTGGCGTTCCGCCATGCGATGTTCCCAAATTGGTTAAGCGCGAGGCCCCGTGTGTAGTTAGGCGACCCTAGCGGGTCAAGGATAAGGGCGTAGCGACAACCCTGCCGCTTGTGCGCAACCGTGCCGAAAGCTATAGCTTTGCGTGAAAAGTCGAGTTTTTCGGTCGCCTATGAACGAGCCGCGTATTTTCAGCCGTGCCATCCCCTCCCGCAGGCCCTGCCTGACGGCGGTGCTGCGCATGGCCGGCCTCCGGCCGACCCGGCAGCGCGTGGCGCTGGCCGAAATCCTGTTCGGTGGCGCGCACCGGCATGTGAGTGCCGAGGAATTGCTGGCTGAAGCCAGCCAGTCCAAGGTCAATGTGTCGCTGGCGACGATCTACAACACGCTGCATCAGTTCCGCGCGGCGGGGCTGCTGCGCGAAGTGGCGGTCGACGCGTCGCGGAGCTATTTCGACACCGACACCTCCGACCACCACCATTTCTATCTCGAAGACGAGCAGCGGGTGATCGATATCCCCGCCTCGGCGATCGTCATCCAGAATCTGCCGGAACCGCCAAAAGGCATGACGGTGACGCATGTCGATGTGGTCGTGCGGGTGCGTAAGGGCGTTTGAGCCCCGTCCGGCGATAGTTATCTCGACATTTGCGATCGAGCTACCATTCTCACCATCGGCAAGCGGGAAACGACGACCTATCGCGTCGTCCAGAGCGCCAAGGGATCGCGACGATGAACAAGCCTCTGCAGACCTTTACTGCCCCGAGCGGGGACCAGTTGGTGGTCCTGACCCGGGCCGATTATGACGAGCTTGTGCAACGGGCCAGCGTAAGTGAGGAAGACGAGGATGCCGAACTCATTGCAATCGCAAATGCCCGCATGGCTGACCCTGCAGCCTCGGCGCGGTTGCCTGCCGAGATTTCGCGCTTATTGCTGAGCGGTGCGAGCCTGCTCAAGGCACTGCGTCTATGGAAGGATGTCGGCCAAGTGAAGCTCGCACACGACATCGGAACGTCGCAGGGCTTCATTTCTGACCTCGAGAATGGGCGCCGGCCAATGACCGAGGAGGTGCGTGGACGGATAGCCCAAGCGCTCGATGTTCCGGGAGATTGGCTTCTCCCGGGTTAGTCGAAGCTTTCGCCGCGGTAGACGCCCCAGATGTCGCCTTCGGGCAAGAAGCCATTGTAGAGGGAGGGCTGGCCGGTGGCGGGGTGGTCCATGGCGCTGACTGAGCACCAGCCGGCTTCGCAGCTCTGGATTTTGACGGGGAAACCCGGGCCGACCCAGGCGGCGACGCCCGCATCGTCGGCTGCGGCGAAGCGGAGCGCGATGCGGTCCGTGTTGGTTTCGGGCAGCACATAGCCGGCGCGGTTGCCGGACAACATGTTCTGATGCACCCAGCCCTCGGAGCCGTCGACATCGCGGATTTTGCGCCAGACGTCGAATTCCTGGATGATCTCGACCGGCGTACCGGCGACCTTATAGATCCAGGCGACATCGTATTTGGTGCCAGGCCCGACGCGCACATTGATCGGGGTCGAGCGGGTGGTGACGAAGCGCGGCAGCGGCAGGCCGCTCGGCGTTTCCGCAGCGGCGGCAGCCGCAGGAATCAGGGCAATCAGGACCGCGGGGAGGAGCCGCAAAGCACTCAAACGCATGGGTAAAACCGGTATGACTTGGAAGGTATTCGCCTTTGCAATATCGTTAAGCGATAGACCTTAACGGTCGTTGAAAGGCCGCGCCCTTGACGTCGATCAAGCCGAAAATCCTCGTGACAAGGCGGCTGCCGGCGCCGGTGGAGGAGCGCATGGCGACGCTGTTCGCGGCGAAGCTGAACGCCGACGACGCGCCCTACTCCGCCGATGCGCTGGTCGCCGCTCTCAAGGGACGCGATGTGCTGGTCTCTTCGATCACCGACCGGATCGATGCCGATCTCATTTCACGGCTGCCCGAGACGGTGAAGCTCATCGCCCAGTTCGGCAATGGCTTCGACAATATCGACATCGACGCCGCCTATGCGGCCGGGCTGACGGTGACCAATACGCCCAGCGTTTTGACCGAAGATACGGCCGATATGGCGATGATGCTGATGCTGGCCCTGCCCCGCCGGCTGGTCGAAGGCGCCGAGGTGCTGCCGCGCGATGGCAGCTGGCCGGGCTGGTCGCCGACCTGGATGCTTGGGCGGCGATTGCGCGGCAAGGCGCTGGGCATTGTCGGCATGGGCCGGATTGGCAGCGCGGTGGCGGCGCGGGCCAAAAGCTTCGGGCTCGCCATCCATTATTATTCGCGCAACCGGCGGCCGCCGCAGCTCGAGGAAAAGCTCGACGCGGTGTTCCACGAGACGCTCGACGACATGCTGGGCGCGGTGGACATCGTCTCGCTGCACACGCCGCTGACGCGCGGTACGCATCACATTCTGAGCCGTGAACGGATGGCGCAGATGAAGCCGGAAGCGTTCGTGGTTAATGTCTCGCGCTCGGAACTGGTGGATGAAGAGGCGCTGGTCGATGCGATCTCGGCGGGACAATTGTCGGGGGCGGCGCTCGATGTGTTCGAGAACCGCAACGGCATCAGCGAGCGCTTGCTGCAATTGGCGCGCGAGCACCGCATCGTGCTGACGGCCCATATGGCGTCGGCGACGCTCGAGGCGCGGCTCGAAATGGGCGAGACTGTGATCGTCAACATCCGGGCGTTTATCGACGGGCACCAGCCGCCGCATCGCGTGCTGCCTGAGACTAGGGCGCGGGCTTAGATCTATCAGTCCAGAGCGTTCAAGCGCTTTTCGATGAAGCGGCGCTCGGGACCCTGTCCCGACAACTCAAGGGCGCGCGTATAGGCCGCTCGTGCCTCGACGTTGCGGCCGAGGCGGCGCAGCAGATCTGCTTTTGCGGCGTGGGCGAAGCGGAAGTTTGCGAGTTCGCTGGCGGCCAGCGGCTCGATCAGCGCGAGGCCGGCTTCGGGGCCGTCGCGCATGGCGATGGCGACGGCGCGATTGAGGGCGGTGATGGGGCCGGGCTCGGCGCGGACCAGCAGATCGTAGAGCGCCACGATACGGGACCAATCGGTGTGGGACGGTTCGCGCGCGGCGGCATGGGTCGCGGCGATCAGCGCCTGGATGGTGTAAGTGCCAACCGGGGGCGCAGCAAAGGCGAGCTGGGCCAGCGCCGTGCCTTCGGCGATGAGGTCGCGGTTCCAGAAGGCGCGGTCCTGATCTTCGAGAAGGATGATGTCGCCCTTGCTGTCTGCGCGGGTCGCGACGCGCGACTGGTGCAACAGCATCAAGGCGAGGAGGCCGTCGCTGTCTGGTGTAGAATGCAGTTCTTTGAGCAGCCGGGCGAGACGGATGGCTTCGGCGCAGAGATCGTGGCGGATCAGCGCGTCGCCAGAAGAGGCCGAATAGCCTTCGTTGAAGATGAGATAGATGGCCTGGAGCACCGCATCGAGCCGGTCGGGCCATTCGGCGGGCGCCGGCACTTCGTAGGGCACGGCATTGTCGCGGATGCGCGCCTTGGCCCGAACGATGCGCTGGGCGATGGTCGCGGGTTTGGTGAGATAGGCGGCGGCGATTTCTTCGGTGGTGAGGCCGCAGACTTCGCGCAAGGTGAGGGCGCTTTGCGCATCGGGCGGCAGCACCGGATGGCAGCAGGTGAAGATCAGCCGCAGCGTATCGTCGGCGATCGGTTCGCGTTCGGACAGCATGTCGGTTTCGGTTTCGCTTTCGATCTGCCGCTGCAGTTCCGGCGTCAGCAGTTTGAGGCGGCCGGATCTGCGGATGCGGTCGATGGCCTTGAAGCGGCCGGCTGAAACCAGCCAGGCGCGTGGATTGGCGGGCACACCGGTCTTCGGCCATTGCTGCGCCGCGGCGAGGAACGCATCGGCCAGCGCTTCCTCGGCAGGCTGGAAGCCGCCGAGGAGCCGGATCAGCGAGGCCAGCACGCGGCCCCGCTCCTGCCGGTAGAGCTGATCGAGATCGATCAAGCGGGGAACTCGAAGATCTTGCGCACCTCGATGGTGCCGATATCGGCGAGAGGATCGTCTTGCGCGAGTGCGACGGCCTCGGCCTGGTTGGCAGCCTCGATGAGGACGAAGCCGCAGAGTTGCTCCTTGGTTTCGAGATAGGGGCCGTCGGTGACGGAGATCTCACCATTGCGCACACGGACCAACACGCCACCCATGGCGTTCTGCAACGCCTCGGAATGGAGCAGATGGCCGCTCGCCTGAAGCTCGGTGTTCTTGGCGAGGGCGCGGCGGTCGATGTCCTGACGCTGTTCCAGGGGCATGGCTTCGAGAATCGTCGGATCGAAATGGACGAGATGGATGAAGCGCATGATCAGAGCTCCGGCGGGGTTGGGATGGTGTAGATGGCGCGGATCTCGATGGTGCCGAGAGCGGCGAGCGGGATGCCGGCGGCGAGGCGGATCGCGTCGTTCATGTCGCGCGCCTCGATGAGGATGAAGCCGGCCATATGCTCCTTGGTCTCCATGTAGGGACCGTCGGTGGTGGCCTGCTGGCCATTGCGCACGCGGACCAGCGTTGCGCTCTCCGGCCCTTCGACGATTTCGGCGACGATGTAATTGCCGTTGCGCTGCAGCTCCTGGTCGTAAGCCATCGAGCTGCGGTCGATCTCCGCGCGTTCGGCCTCGCTGAGTTTGGGCCAGACGGCCGGATCGACATGGACGATACACATGTAGCGCATGAGGTTTGCTCCGCTGTTAATGCGTATGATCGCGCGGGTTGATGGCAAATCGACATCGGGTTTGAGATTTTCACGACCATAGCGGGAAGTCGGTGCAATTCGACTGAAATTGGAGCGGTGGCGGAAGCGTTCGGGCAAAGCGGAGATGGGATGGTACGCGGTCGACAAGTGAATGGGGCGCCGGCCATTTCCAGAACCGTGAACGATGCCGCGCCGGCCGGAACGCCGAAGCCGAAGCGGCGCACCGATGTGCTGCTGCCGCCGGCGATCATCCTTTTGGTCTTCGCCATGGTGGTGTTTGCCGTGGGCGGCTTTGCCTTTGTGGGCGGACAGCAGTCGCTACTGACGCAATTGCGGGTGCAGAACGATGCGCTGCGCGACGCGATCGTGGCGCTCGAACGGAGCGATGCGAGCGTTGCCCGCGTGCTGGGCGGCGAACGGGGCGCACTGGCCGGATTTTTCCGTGATGGCGAGACGCTGAAGGCGCTGCGCGGCACGACGCTCGATATGATCGATGGAGTTGCCGCACCGCTCGATACGCTGCAGGCCGACTGGACCGATGCCACGAGCCTCGCGGCGGACGGCAATGCCGATGCGGCGCGCCAGTTGCTGGCCGAGCGCGGCAGCACGGCGGTGCACGAGCGTGTGGCGGCGGCGGCCGATGACGCGCTCGCCGATGCCGATGTGCAATTGGGCTCGCACGAGGACAGCATCAGGCTGGCGACGCTGGCGGTGCTGTTGCTGCAGGTGCTGTCGGGGACGCTGGCGATCGCCTTCATGTTCTTTGCATTCCGCTCGAGCGCCCGCGAGGCCGATGGGCGGTCGGCGGCGCTCAAATCCGCGGATACGTCGCGCGAGCAGGTGGCGCGGTTGTTCGAGATGGCGGACGTGCTGCAAAGCGCCACCGATTATGGCGATGCCAACCAGGTGTTGCGGGCGACGGCTAACGATCTGCTGCCGGGCTTTGCCGGCGCGCTCTATGTGTTCAACAATTCGCGCGACCGGCTGGTGCTGTCGACGGCCTGGGGGCGCGCCGATGCGCTGCCCGAGACCATCCAGCCAGACCAGTGCTGGGCACTGAAGCGCGGCAAGGCGCATCTCAACCGCGCCGAGGGTTCGAAGCTCTGCTGCGAGCATCACCATGGCGACGAGACTGTGCTCGAAATCCCGATGATCGCGCGCGGCGAGATCATGGGGCTGTTCCAGCTTTATGCGCCGGGCGACGAGTCCGAAGCGCGGCTGGAAACGATTACCGGACTCGGCTCGGCCATCGCCGATGGCATGAGCCTGGCGCTCGCCAATATGGGGCTGCGCGAAAAGCTGCGGAACCAGGCGCTGCGCGATCCGCTGACGGGGCTCTACAACCGGCGCTACATGGAAGACTGCCTGCAGCGCTTCGTGCGGCTGGCCGATCGCGAGAACCGCGAGGTGAGCGTGGTGATGGTCGATCTCGACCATTTCAAGAAGCTCAATGACGAGCACGGCCATGCCTTCGGCGACAGCGTGCTGCGCGATACGGCGATGACCATTGTCGGCGCACTGCGCGAGACCGACATCGTCTGCCGCTATGGCGGCGAAGAGCTGGTGGTGATCCTGCCCGACTGCAATCTCGACCGCGCCGCGGACAAGGCGGAACTGCTGCGGGCGCGGATTGCGGCGCTGAGCGAAACGCATGGCGCGGCAATCTCGGCCTCGTTCGGCGTGGCCTCGGTGCCGTATACGTCGCAGAGCGTCACGGACCTTTTGGGGGCGGCGGATGGTGCGCTGTACAAGGCCAAGCAGAACGGACGCAACCAGGTGATGATGGCGACTAGACGGCCGTTCCAGCTGGATCGGCTGGAGGATGGGCTGGAGCCAAAGCTCGAGGCGGCGGAGTAGAGGGCCGAACGTTGGGAGCCCAGCGACCGGGCTTGTAGTCGGGCTCCTCCCTATGCGAAGCATGGGGAGGTGGCGCCGATAGGCGACGGAGGGGCGCCCCCGAGTGGAGGGCGCATTGACGACACCACCAATGCTCCGGCTGTCGCGCAGACTGCGTGGGGCCATGAGTCAGCCCGAACGAACGCTGTGGGCCTTGCTGCGGCGCAATCACCTTGGTCTGCGCTTTCGGCGACAGCACCCGATGGCATCATATGTGCTCGATTTCTACTGTGCTTCCGCACGGCTGTGCGTCGAGGTAGATGGGCCGGCTCACGAGCAGCTTGCGCAGATCGAACATGACGCCGTTCGCGACGCGTGGCTCGCCTCGCAGGGCGTAAAAGTCCTGCGATTCAGCGCAGCAGATGTTGAGGGGCGACCTGCTTTTGTTGTTGCCAGGATTGCGCAAGCGGCGCCCCCTCCGTCGCCTATGGCGCCACCTCCCCCATCCTTTGGATGAGGGAGGACCCGACTGAGAGTCTAGGCGCCTAACCCCATCTGGTCCGCGACGATCCGGTCCATCAGTGGCGCCAGCGCGCTGTCATAGGGCGCGTTCGCGGCGTGGCGTTGCTTGAAGAAACGCACCGCTTCGCTGAGGATCTTGGACAGATCGGTCTCGCAGGTGAAATCGCCGGCGACGCGCTTGATCTTGGAATTGTCGAACAGCGTGGTCCAGGTCTTGTCGCCCATCAGCGGGCCGACCCAGTCGGGCTTGTAGCGGATCAGGGTGTCGGTGGGGATATGGGCGATCCTGGCTTCGACGCCGAGGCCCCTGGCGATGGTCATGTAGATGGCATCCCAGGTGAAGCCGACATCGCCGGTGATGTGGAAATCCTCGCCGAGCGCCGCCTTGTTGCCGAAGAGTTTGACATAGGGCTTGGCGAAATCCTCGGAGCGCGTCAGCGTCCAGATCGCCGTTCCATCGCCTGCGATGATCACCGGCTTGCCCTCGAGCATGCGATGGGCGACGAGATCGCCCTCGTTGAACATGGTGGGCAGACCCGAGCGCGTGGTGTGGCTGGGACGTACATTGGTCCAGGGGAGCTTTGACGCCTTCAGCAGATTTTCGCAGGCGATCTTGGCCTGGCTGTAGGGCCAGTAGGGATTGATTGGCGGTGTCGTGGCCTCGGAGGTCACATAGGCAAAAGGGGTCTTCTGATAGACCGACGCCGAGGAGATGAAGATGTATTGGCCGGTCTTGCCGGTGAACACATCGATATCCTGCTGCATCTGATCTGGCGTGAAGGCCATGAACTGGTTCACGACGTCCCAGTTCTTCGCGCCGAGTTGCGCATAGCTCGCACGATCCTTCATGTCGCCGACGATGGATTTGGCGCCCTTGGGCAGTGGCTCGCCACGCTGGCCGCGATTGAACACCGTCACATCGTGACCTGCCCCGAGGGCGAGCTCGACGCAGGGTAGCGAGATCTGACCGGTGCCGCCGACGAACAGGATCTTCATTTTTGTATCTCCCTTTTTTGGGGAGCTTAGGCTCATCGCTGGAGGGTGCAAGGGACGCGATCTGACCGATGCGATCAGACGGATTCTGGGATTGCGCTGAGAACGAAGGCCGTGACCTTGTCGATGGGCATCTCGCAGGGTTTCAGCGCCGGGTCGCCCGAAGGCGGCTGATAGATGTTGAGGCTGATGCGGTCGGCGCCGCCGAGCTCTTCGGCCCATAGTTTCATGCTGCGGCCATTCGCATGGACACTTCGCGTCACGCCGTAACGACGGTCATTGTAGGTCGCGGTGAAGTAGCCGAGCGGCCAAAGGCTCAAAGCTTGCCACACGGCACTTGGCGAATTGTCGGGCGAATGCATGGGACTAGTCTCGCATGACGGCGCGACAAACAAAAAGGCCCGGGATTGCTCCCGGGCCTTTGTTATTCTGCGTCGGACCGATTACTCGGCGGCGGGGGCGGCCTGGGCGAGTTCTTTGCCGGTGGCCTGGTCGATGATTTTCATTGAGAGGCGGACCTTGCCGCGCTCGTCGAAGCCGAGGAGCTTGACCCAGACCTTGTCGCCTTCCTTGACGACATCGGTGGTCTTGGCGACGCGCTGTTCGGCGAGCTGGCTGATGTGGACGAGGCCGTCCTTGGAGCCGAAGAAGTTCACGAAGGCGCCGAAATCGGCGGTCTTGACCACGGTGCCCTGATAGATGGCGCCGATCTCGGCTTCATCGGTGATGCCCTTGATCCATTTGATGGCGGCTTCGATCTGC
>JBDSHC010000040.1:0-8357 GCA_039918675.1 Devosia sp. | reverse complement strand
GACCATGGCGGGGGCATGTTCCGGCGCATCGAGATCATGCGCAATTCCGATACCGGCATCGATGTCATCAGCGACGACATGCCAGTGGTCGTATAGGGTTGTTTCATCGGCATTTGCCGATTAAAGCTCGTGTCTATCCTTTTCGAGCTCCCCCATGCGCTTCGGCCTAAATCTCGCCCCGCACCACCGGGTCTTCGCTGCCTTTGCGGCCTATGCCTTCACCATGGGCAACGTCTTCCCCCGCCTCCCCGACATCCAGCACGCCATGGGTGTTGCTGAAGGGGCGCTGGGGCTGGGGCTCATCGGCACGCCGGTCGGCACGCTGATCTCGCTGACCTTCGCGGCACCCCTCCTCGAGCGTATTGGCTTCCGCCGCGCCCTGCTGAGCCTCATCCCGCTGCTCGCCATTCTCTACGCCATTGCCATGCTTGCCCCGAGCCCGCTGGTGTTTTTCTTCCTCCTGATCCCGGTCGGCCTCGCCATCGGCTGCATCGAGATGATCGTCAATCTCGAGGCCGACCGCACCGAGCACGCCGTCGGCTTCCGCATCATGAACCGCGCCCATGCCTTCTGGAGCATCGGCTTCTTCGGGGCCGGCCTGTTCGGCGCCTGGGTCGCGCAACTGGGCCTGTCGCCGCTGCTCCATCTGGGCATCGTCATCCCGTTGTCGATGCTCGCGACGATCGTCTTCCTCGGCGGCTATAAACCTTCGCCGCATCGCTCCGGCGGCAGCACGGATGCCGCCCCCAAATTCGCCGCGCCGACAGGCGCTATCGGCATCCTCGTCGTCGTGACCCTCTCGGCCATGATCATGGAGGGCGCGAGCATGGATTGGTCGGCGATCTACATGCGTAATGTCTTCGAGTCCGGCCCCTTCCTCGCCGGGCTTGCCGTCGCCACCTTCGCCTTCTCGCAGGCAGCCACCCGCTTCTTCGCCGACAGCTTCGTCGAAGCCCATTCGCCCAGCGCCGTCGCGCGCGTCCTCCTGGCATTGCTCTTCGTCAGCTGCCTCGTCATCTTCTTTTCACCCTGGCCCATCCTGTCGCTGCTCGGCTTCGCCATGGCGGGCGCAGGAACCAGCGCCATCTTCCCGCTCGCCATGTCGGCCGCGGCACAGCGCACAGACCGGCCGGCCGCGATCAATGTGGCAGCTCTTGCGCAGACGTCGTTCGTCGTCTTCCTCCTCGCGCCGCCGCTCCTCGGAACCGTCGCCGAGCATTTCGGTATCCGCTGGAGCTTCGGCATCGGCCTGCCCTTCGTCATCCTCAGTTTCCTCATGGCCGGCGCCCTCGGCAGCAAGCCAGTCCGCACGGAAGTCCCAGCCGAATGATCAAGCCGCATTACCGCGTTTTCGCCTGCTTCTTCCTGTTCGCCTTCGCGCTCGGCGCCCTGCTCGGCCGCCTGCCAGACGTGCAGGTCAATCTTGGGCTCGACAAGGCACAGCTTGGCTTGATGCTGATCGGCATGGCGATCGGCTCCATCATCTCGATCACCATCGGCGCGCAATGGGTGGACCGGATGGGGGCGCGGCTGACGGCCATCTCAACCGTGCTTGGAACGGCGTTTTGTTACGCATTGATCCCATGGCTGCCGAACGCCTACCTGGTGTTCGCCACGCTATTTGTCGCCGGTGCGCTGGCAGGGCTGCTCGAGATCAATCTCAACCTCGAGGCCGACCGCATCGAGGCTCAACTAGGCAAGCGGGTGATGAACCGGGCGCACGGTATGTGGAGCCTTGGCTTTTTCGTCACAGCGCTGATCGCCGCGGCAGTACGGCAGGAGGGCATCCCGGTGACGCTGCATACCGGCGCGGCCTTTGCCATCGTCGTCATAGCCTCGTTGATCCTCCTTCCCGGCATGACCAATGCACCGCTGCGCCCCGACGCTATGGCGCATGAGGAAGGCACACACCGGATCGCGCTGCCGACACTCGGGCTGCTGCCGCTCTGCATCATCGGCATTGCCGCCTTCCTGATCGAGGGCACCGGCATCGACTGGTCCGTGATCTACATGCGCGATGTCTTTCAGGTCGCCCCATTCGTGGGCGGCCTGAGTCTCACAGTATTCACCGGGCTGATGTCGATCGGCCGGCTGTTTGCCGATCCGGTGGTCGATCGCTTCGGACCGCGGGCCGTGTCGACGACCATGCTGTCGCTCGCCGCGCTGGGCAGCCTCCTAATTGGGCTTGCGCCGCATCCTTATGTGGCGATCGCCGGCTTCGGTATGATCGGCCTCGGTTGTTCGTGTGTCTATCCGCTCGCCGTTTCGGCGGCGGCGCAACGCACGGACCGGCCATCGTCGGTCAATGTCGCGGCACTGGGGCAGGTAGCGTTCGTCATATTCTTCCTCGGGCCGCCTCTTTTGGGCTTTGTCGCCGAACATTTCGGCATCCGGCTGAGCTATCTGTTCGTGTTGCCGGTGATTATCGCGGGCGTGTTGCTGAGCGGGGCGCTTGAGTCGAAACGCACCGGCAAAGTCCCTAGCAGCGCTAATGCCTGAGCTGCCTCAGATCATTGATCTGAGGCAATCGCCGACGGCGCTAAAGGTGCAACGCGGCGTGATGCGGCTGCTGCGTTCGACCTATGATTTCTGCTGCTTCGCCGAAGTGCCGCTGGCCAACGGCCGGCGCGCCGATGTGCTGGGTGTCGGGCCGAAAGGCGAGATCTGGATCGTCGAAATCAAATCGAGCCTCATCGACTTTCGGGTTGATGGGAAATGGCCGAACTACAAGGAGTTCTGCGACCGCTTCTATTTCGCTAAGCCACCGGAACTTGAGGCGGAAATCTTTCCCGATAGCGAGGGTCTCATCGTGGCCGACGGGCATGGAGCGGACATCCTGCGGCAGGCGGTGGATTTTCCGTTGGCCCCGGCGCGACGCAAGGCGATGCTGCTGAAGCTGGTGCGGCTCGGTGCCGATCGGGTACACCAATTGATGGACCCGATTCCACCGCAACTCTAGCTACTCGCCGCTCGGCTCACCGTGGAGTATCGTTCCAGTTGCTGCGACCGGCGTGATCGGCGTCGGCACAGGCACCACCGGTGGCACGCCGAGCTTGCCCTTTAGCTCCGACATAAGTTTCAGCCGCTCTGCATCCGTCGTCGCGCCTTGCAGGCGATTGCTGAGATCGATCACGAAGCTCGAATAGGCATTGTGCCAGTCGGCATTGATCTGGTTCATATCGATGCGCCGAGCTTCCGGCTTGGTGATCGCCTGCACGCCACCGGCCTTGAGATCGACCGCATCATCGAGCAACGGCAGGATCACCTGGTCGCCGGCGATGCCGGTGGCCATCAGGGCCGCGCGCAGCGCGGTACGTTCCTCGTCTTCGCCATGGGTCAAAAAAATCGCGCCATGCGCCGGCAGGCGGCCGGCGATCCAGTGCATAAGTTCCGAATGGTCGGCATGAGCGGAGTAATTGCCCATTGAGCGCACGCGCGCCCGAACCGGGATTTCCTCGCCATGGATGCGGACGGTCTTGGCGCCGGAGAGGATGATTTGCCCGAGAGTGCCGGGCGCCTGATAGCCGACGAACAGCACCGTTGCGTTGGCGCGCGGCAGATTGTTGCGGAGGTGATGCTTGATGCGGCCGGCATCGGCCATGCCCGAGGCGGACATGATGATCGCGCCGCCCTTGATCAGATTGATCGCCTTGCTCTCTTCGACCGCTTCGACAATGCGGAAGCGCGGATCGTTGAACAGCTCGCTGGCGCTCAATTCGACATCATCGAACATCGCAGCATACTTCTTATAGACCGCAGTGACCTTGCTCGCGAGCGGGCTGTCGAGGAACACCAGAGAGGGCGAAATCTCGCCTTCCTTGATGAGCAGCCCAATGTCGTGCAGCAGTTCCTGGCTACGTTCGACAGCGAAGGCGGGAATGACCAGATTGCCGCCGCGCTTCAGCGCGTCGTTGATCTCGGTCCCCAAAGCCTCGCGGCGCTGGTCTAGCGTATAGTCCTGCCGCTCGCGACCACCATAGGTGGATTCGGACAGGATGTAGTCGAAGCCCGAGGGCGCATCGGGCGCCTTGTAGAACACCTTTTCATCGGGGCCGAGGTCGCCAGAGAATAAGATGCGGACCGGCTTGCCGTCGCTGTCGATCACTTCGACTTCGATCGATGCCGAGCCGAGAATGTGGCCGGCGTTCCAGTAGCGGGCGCGCACGCCCGGTCCGGGCTCGATCCACTGTTCATAAGCGAGCTCCTTGCGCAGCTCGAGCGCCTTGTTGGCGTCTTCCATTGTGTAGAGCGCCTCGGCCGGGGCTTCTTCGCGGCGGCCACGCTTGCGGCTCTCGAACTCGGCTTCGCTCTCCTGGATGCCGGCGGAGTCGGGCAGCAGATATTCGAGCAGGCCCTGCGTCGGACCGGTCGACCAGATGGGCTTCCGGTAGCCGAATTTGGTGAGCTTGGGCAGCAGCCCCGCATGATCGATATGGGCGTGCGTCAATAGGAGGAAGTCGATCGCCTTGGCATCGAAGGGCAGCGGCTTGAGGTTCAGATCGCGGACCGATTTGTTGCCCTGGAACATACCGCAATCGACGAGGAACTGACCCTTGGGATGAACCACCCTGTAGCAGGAGCCGGTCACGGTGCCCGACGCGCCGTGGAAGTGGATCGTGACGGTCATGGCTGGGTCCTACTTGGGCGCTCGTTTGGCCAGTATGCGCTGCAGCGTGCGGCGATGCATATTGAGGCGGCGGGCGGTCTCGGAGACGTTGCGGTCGCAGAGCTCATAGACCCGCTGGATGTGCTCCCAGCGGACGCGATCGGCCGACATCGGATTTTCGGGTGGCGCGGGTGGATGTTCGCCGGTGGCGAGGAGCGCGTTGATCACATCGTCGGCGTCGGCGGGCTTTGAAAGGTAATCGACGGCGCCGAGCTTAACCGCAGTGACCGCGGTCGCGATATTGCCATAGCCGGTGAGAACCACGGCGCGCGCGTCGGGGCGCTTCTTGTGGAGGGCGTCGACGACGTCGAGGCCGTTGCCGTCCTCGAGGCGGAGGTCGACCACCGCGAAAGCCGGGGGCGATAGTTCGACGGCGCTCAGCCCGGCCGCGACGGTGTCGGCACTGCGCACATCGAAGCCGCGCTTTTCCATCGCCCGCTCGAGACGACTCAGGAACGCCTTGTCGTCATCAACAAGGAGAAGGGTCCGATCGGCGGCAAGAAGTTCGTCAACATTGCTCATCTGCTGCTCATTTAGGCATTCGAGGCCGAAAACGCTAGCCTTCTACCGCAACTCGCGGCCACGTGATCTGCACCCGGGCCCCGCCCTTCGCCGCATTTTCGAAGGCTAGCTTGGCACCCGTTCGCTCCAGCAGGGTCTTGGCGATAAAGATGCCGAGCCCCAATCCGCCCGGCGCGTCGCTGTCGGGCGCGGTATTTCGGGCTCGTGTCGTGAGGTAAGGCTCGCCCAGCCGCGCGATCAGATCGTCGGGGAAACCGGCGCCGTCGTCGCTGATCGTGACGATGATCGTGGCGCGATCCCAGATCGCTTCGACGGTGACGCGGCTCTTCGCAAATTGAGTGGCATTTTCGATGAGATTGCCGAGGCCGTACAGCAGCCCCGCATTGCGCTTGAACACCGGCTCGCCGGCGTTCTCGCCGATCTCGATGAAGATCGATTTGCCGAGGCCCTCGAGCGGCTTCGCCACCTCTTCGAGCAATTCGCCCACCGGGACAGCGGCGAACGGATCGCCGGTCTCGCCGCTTCTGAGGTTGCGAAGCTTGGCGAGAATGGCGCGGCAGCGGGCCGATTGCGCGATGATGAGATCGACATCGTCGGCGAGGGGGCCGGGCGGAATGTCGGCCTTCATCTCCTTGGCGGCAAGAGCAATGGTCGAGAGTGGCGTGCCCAGTTCATGCGCCGCCGCGGCGGCTAGGCCGTCGAGCGCACTCAATTGCTCGTGGCGGGACAGCGCAAGTTCGGTCGCGGTCAAGGCGTCGGCCAATTGCCTCGCCTCGTGGGCGACGCGGTTGGTGTAGGCCGCGACGAACACCACTCCGCAGACCAGAGAGACCCAGATGCCGATAATATAGACGCGATCGAAAATGATGCGGCGGTCCGGATCCCATGGCAGCGCCAAATGCATCACCGAAATTGCGGAGGCGACGAGGATCGCGAGGCCAGCAAGTATGAAGGTCGAGCGTTGCGGCAGCGTCGTCGCGGAGACCGACACCGGCGCCAGCAGCAGCAGCGAAAACGGATTTTCGAGCCCGCCGGTCAGTGACAGGAGCCCGCCCAACTGCAGGAGGTCATAGCCGAGCTGGATCGTCGCGACATTGGCGGACGGACGGTCGCCGGCGCCGTAACGGAGGATCAGCGCGAGATTGACGACAACCGACAGTGCGATCAGCGACAGGCATTGAACGAGGGGCAGGGGATAGCCAAGGCCCCAATCGACGAACAGCACGCCCGCCGTCTGCCCGATGATCGCCAGCCAGCGCAGCCCGACCAGCGTCGCGAGGCGCAGCGGCCGCCAGTTTCCCGGCAGAAGCGAGCGGTAATCACTGCTCAAACTCATCGATTGTGGCCCTGCATGGGCATCGGTTTCGGCGCTTTCAAGTGCAAGAATTGGACGGGCACTTTCTTGATCCCGTCGCGGATGAGGCCACATGCAGCCTGTTCGTGACTGGGAGAAAGACAATGAACACCGCGATTATCAAACCGCAATGGGGCCCTATCACCATCGCCCTGATGGTTTTGGGGTTCGTCGTCTGGTGGCCCCTTGGGCTCGCCATTCTCGCCTACATCCTGTGGGGTGAGAAATTTGGCGGCTCGTCTGAGAAGGCCGAGGCTTGGATGAATAAATCCAAAGCCTGGTGCCGGGACCAGAACCATGGCCACCACAACCGTTCCAACTGGCGCCAGTCGAGCGGCAATGCCGCCTTCGACGACTACCGCGCCGAGCAGTTGAAGCGGCTCGATGAGGAGCGCAAGCGCCTCGACGAAGAGATCAACGCCTTCCACGAGCATATGCGGAACCTCCGCATGGCCCGGGACCGCGAAGAATTCGACCGCTTCATGCGTGACCGCAATGGCAGCCGTGGCTTCGGCGACGGTAATCAGAACGGCAACCAGAACTAAGCCTTCCGGCGCGAGACATACCCATGTTCTCGCGCCGGACTTCCTATTTGGCGCTCTGGACAAGCGATCCTGAGAAGGCTCGCTCCACCGACCGCTGATTTCCTCCCCTGACGGCCCGATCCTACCTTGCTCTGTCCTTCGCGACCCAAGAGGGTCACGAAGTCCAACCGCGGGTTTCCGGGTTGCAACTGGCGTCTCCGGCACCGGAGGCGCCTTTTTGCATTTTTGATCTCTTGCACCCCTCGCAGGAACGGACTTAGCCTCGCATCCATGATCCCTTTGCTGCAGAAGCGTTGGCCGCCGGCCGCCGAAGTGCGGATTGGCGATGTATCGGTTGCGGTCATCGTCAAGGTGTCGACCCGGGCAAAAAGCTACCGGCTGAGCCTGCCGCATGGTGGCCAGCCCTTGCTGACCGTGCCGAAATTCGGCCGTTGGGGCGAGGCCAAGGCGTTTCTCGACAAGCATGTCGAGTGGCTGGCCGAGCGGCTCGAAAGCTCGGTCAAGCCGGTGGCCTTCGTGCGCGGGGCGATCGTGCCACTCCGTGGCGTCAATCATCGGATCGTGCCGACTGGCCGGGTGCGCGGCGTGGTTGAGGTGGGCGAGCATGATGGTGAGATGGCGCTGCTGGTGCCCGGCGCGCCCGAGCATCGCGCCCGCCGGCTGACCGATTGGCTGAAACTCGAGGCCGCCACCGATCTCGAAAAGCGCTGCAAGATTCACGCGGCCAATCTGGGCGTCGCGGTCAAATCCATCTCGATGCGCAGCCAGTCGACGCGCTGGGGCTCTTGCTCCAGTACCGGCAAGCTCAACTTCAACTGGCGGCTGATCCTCGCTCCGCCCTATGTGCTCGATTATGTCGCCGCCCATGAAGTCGCGCATCTGCTCGAAATGAACCACTCCCAGGACTTCTGGGACGTGGTCGAACGCAGCCTCCCCTCGATGGAACGCGGCCGCGAATGGCTGCGCGTGCATGGCCGCGAGCTGATGGTCTACGGCCTCGGCGACTAGCACTTCCGTTACTCTCTGTAGCTCCTTCATTTCTCGGTCCTGTCCTTTGTTGGGGCGAGCGGAGGTGCCCGACAGCCTGACGGCTTCGGGGTTTGGCTTGCCGCAGGCTGGCTTTTTTGCGCTCTGTCCGAACGTTCCCAAGCGGGCTCGCTCGGCCAACCGCGGCCGGCCTACGGGCGGAGAGCGCGGTGCGCCTCCGAAAGGGTGGGGGTGTGATGAGACACCCCGCGCTCTCCGCGATGGATTTTGGGAATGGCCGGTT
>JBDSHC010000039.1:0-43465 GCA_039918675.1 Devosia sp. | reverse complement strand
TCTCATCTTGCACCCCCACCCAATCGGAGGCGCTGCACGCGCTCTCCGCCCGCGGGTCCAACAGCGGTTGGACTTGGTGCTCCCCTATGGAGCGCCAAGGCCAGAGCGCAAACAAGGACCCCTGCGGCAAGCTGAACCCCGAAGCCGTCAGGCTGTCGGGATCCTCCGCTTGCCCTTGAAACGCAAGGGATATAAAGATATCTTTATATGATTGGAGATTGACTTGGCGGATGCGGCCACATTGGTAGGAGCGTTGCGCGCGGCGGGGGAAACCACCCGGCTGCGGCTCTTGGCGCTACTGGCCGATGGCGAGCACTCGGTCAAGGATTTGACTGAAATCCTCGGCCAAAGCCAGCCCCGCGTATCGCGGCATCTGAAGCTCCTTGCCGACGCCGGTCTTGTTTCCCGCAATGCCGAAGGCGCCTGGGCCTATTACCGACTCGCCGACACGGCGACGGCCGCGGACCTTGGGCGCTGGCTTGTGGCGCGACTCGACGGCGACGATCCAGACCGCAGCCGCGATCGTCTCCGCCTCGATGCGGTGCGGACGGCGCAACAGCAGCAGGCCGCCGCCTATTTCGCTAAGGTCGCCGATCGCTGGGACGAATTGCGCCAGTTGCACGTGCCCGAGGAAGCGGTGGAGGCCGCCATCCTCAAGGCGCTTGAGGGCAGGGTTGTCGACCTCCTCATCGACCTCGGCACCGGCACGGGCCGCATGCTGGAACTCCTCAAGGATCACTACCGCCGCGCCATCGGCCTCGATGCCAGCCGCGAGATGATCGCTGTGGCACGCGCTAAGCTGGCGGCCGGCAATGTCGGCAATGCGCAGGTCCGGCTGGGCGACATCGCCGATCTCGATGGCTCTGCGGGCCGCGCCAATGTGATCATCATTCATCAGGTGCTACGTTATTTCGACGATCCCGGCCGCGCTATTGCGCAGGCTCGTCGTGCACTAGCGCCGGGCGGTGAGATACTCGTCGTCGATTTCGCCCCGCATGAGCTCGAATTCCTGCGGTCCGAACATGCACATCGCCGGCTCGGCCTCTCCGAAGGCCAGATGATCGGCTGGGCGCGCAGCGCCGGACTCGCTGTCGCCGATCTCGTCAAATTTCCACCGATCAATTCCGCCGAGGGCCTCACCGTGTGCCTCTGGCGCCTCAAAGACGAACAGGATTCCAGATGACCGTGCCGTCCGACCATCGCCCCAGCCGTCAGCTTGCGGAGCGTGCGCCGTTTCAGCTCTCATTCGAATTCTTTCCGCCCAAGACCGACGTCATGGAAGAGCGGTTCTGGGAGAGCGTCCGGAAGCTGGCCCCGCTGCATCCGCGCTTCGTCTCGGTGACCTATGGCGCGGGCGGTTCGACCCGTGATCGCACTCTGCGCATGGTGTCGCAGATCACGACTGAAACCGGCGTCGATGCCGCGGCGCACCTCACCTGCGTGGGCGCGACCCGCGATGAAGTCGACGCCGTTGTCCGCGGCTATCAGGCCGCCGGCATCAGTCGCATCGTGGCCCTCCGCGGCGACTCGCCGGCCGGCGTTGGCATGCCGTTCGCCCAGCATCCGGGCGGCTACACCAGCGCCGCCGATCTTGTCGCCGGCATCCGCCGCGTCGGCGATTTCGACATCTCCGTCGCCGCCTACCCCGAGAAACATCCGCAAAGCCCGGACTGGGAATTCGAGATCGACAATCTGAAGCGCAAGCTCGATGCGGGCGCCACGCGCGCCATCACCCAGATGTTCTTCGACAATGACGATTACTATCGTCTGCTCGATCGTGCAGCCGCCGCGGGCATCACGGCGCCGATCGTGCCGGGTATCCAGCCGATCCATTCGTTCAAGCAGATTTCGGGCTTTGCGGCGAAGTGCGGCGCGTCGATCCCCGACTGGCTGGCGGCGCGCTTCGATGGTCTCGACGACGACCCCGAAACCCACGCCCTTGTTGCCTCCGCGGTCGCGGCCGAGCAGGTGCTCGAGCTTGTCGATGAAGGGATCACCGAGTTCCATTTCCTCACGCTCAACCGCTCCTCGCTGATCCTCGCACTGGCGCGCCTCCTCGGAGTGCGGCCGGACTGAGGCGGTCGCGTTCAGGCGAGGTTCAGTTGCAGGTCGGCATGCTGGGCGTTGGCTTCACAGTATGGCCATGTTTTTCGCCTCAAAGCGGCGTCGGCGCGGGGCGTGAGTAGCGGGTACAGCAGATGAGACTCAATTCTAAAGTTACATGGGGCTTGGCCTGGACCGGCCTCGCGATCGTCCTCGCCGTCCCCTCGGCCGACTTTCTCACCGGTAAGCTCGCCGGGGACAGCAAAGCCGCGGTCCTGACCTCGACCACCGAGCCGGTGAAGACAGCGTCGGTGACCACCACCAAGACGCCCACCGGCCTTGTCATCACACCGGCCGGCGCCAAGCCGCCCAAATCCACGGGCGCGCCGACCAAGTCCGCCAGCAAATCGACCGATCCGGTCGACAAGTTCGTCCAATCCGGCAAGAAACTGCCCGACTACATCGCCGGCGCACCGGCTTCCACTAAGCCCGACGCCAACGAGACGCAGGTCGCAATCGCCGATCCTAAGGCTGTTCCGGTCGCGCCGACGCCGTTCCCCACTTGGGCCCGACCCAAGGCCGTGCCGGCGCCTGCCGCCGCGCCAGTCGAACCCGCAATCATCGTCGATGAATCGACGCTCACTGGCTCGATCACGCCGCCCGCCGCTGACCCGGTGCAGCCGACCACGCTCGTCGACGACACCGACAATTGGGACACGGAATCGCTGCGCCAATATCTCGAGCGCCGCGGCATCCTTGATGGCGACGGCAATGAGCGCAGCAGCGCCAGCGTCACGGTCACCGACCGCTCGAGCAATTACGATCCGAACGGCTTCTATCTGAGTGAAGGCCCCAACGGTGCCCGCGAAACGCGCCGTGAGCGCATCCGCCGGCTGTTCCTTGAGAGCGGTGGCGACATATCGGACTTTTGACCTCGCCCGAGGGCGCGACTATGTTCCGCCGCGAAGCGGAGCGGCGACCATGCCATCGGTCTGGCAGAGACTGACTGATATCGTTGGATCAATAGGGGAGAGAACCGGCGTCGCCGGCTCGCTCGCCAATCTGCTTGACCCGGACAATTGGCTGCCCGGCGGCAAGGATGCGGCGTTCACCCTGGCGCTGATCGCACTGTCGGCCAAAATGGCCGTCGCAGATGGCGTCGCCACGGCCTCCGAGATTCGTGCTTTCAAGCGCACCGTCGAGATACCGCCCGCCATCGAGCAGCAGGTCGACCGCGTCTTCCAGCTCGCCCAGCAGGATGTCGCCGGCTACGAGGCCTATGCAAGAAAGATCGGACGATTCTTCTCGCGCGAGCCCGATACGCTCGAACACGTCCTCGATGGCCTGTTCTTCATCGCCTCCGCCGACGGCATGGTCCACGAAGCGGAACTCGACTACCTCAAAAGCGTCAGCGACATTTTCGGCTTCGACGAAGCCCGGTTCGAACAGATCGCCAGCCAGCACGTCTATCTTGCCAAGGGCATCGATCCCTATGTCGTGCTCGGCCTCATGCCCGATGCCAACAAGGACGAAGTCAAGCGTGTCTACCGCCTCTTGGTCGCCGAGCATCACCCGGATCGCCTCATCGCCAAGGGCGTGCCAGAGGAGCTGATCGACGTGGCGACGGCCCGGATGCAGGCCATCAATCAGGCCTACAATCAGATCACCCGGCTGCCGCCCCCAAGAACAGCGGCTTGACGCCAGCCGGTTTCCCCCGCACATAGCCCGCGCCAGTTGACCGGGTGGCCGCGCCAGCCTGTCGCGAGACAGGATAGCGAGGAAAGTCCGGGCTCCATCGAAATACGGTGACGGCTAACGGCCGCCGGGGGCGACCCCAGGGAAAGTGCCACAGAGAGCAGACCGCCTTCCTACGCTGCGTGCAGCTTCGGGAGGTAAGGGTGAAAGGGTGCGGTAAGAGCGCACCGCGGGCCTGGCAACAGGACCGGCATGGCAAACCCCACCGGGAGCAAGACCAAATAGGGATGACATGGGAAAGGCGGAAGTCTTTGCCAGCCTGTTTCGAGGCGTGTCATCCGGGTTGGTTGCTCGAAGCCTGCGGCAACGCAGGTTCCAGAGGAATGGCCATCACGCGTGCTTACGCACGCCCTACAGAACCCGGCTTACAGGTCAACTGGCACTTGCCTCAGCCTGGGTTTGCTTAATGGAATCTCAACCGGCCTCCGACAAAGTCACGCAAATGCGTACCGGTCCCTTGGCCGGGTTGGAGTTATTGCGAAAAATGGCCAAGCCGGACGCCAGCGAGCACCCTCTGCCGCATGTGCCGGTGCTTTTGGCCGAAGTCCTCCACGCGCTTTCCCCACTCCCCGGTGCCTGCATCGTCGATGGCACCTTTGGCGCGGGCGGTTACTCGCGCGCTTTGCTGGAGGCTGGTGCGTCGGTCATCGCCATCGATCGCGACCCCTCGGTGGTCCGGTTTGCCGATGCGCTGAAATCGGAATATCCGAGTCAATTCAGCTTTGTGGCCGGCGCCTTTGCCGAGCTGGATCAACTTGCCACCGGCCCGGTCGATGGGGTCGTCCTCGATATCGGCGTCTCGTCCATGCAGCTTGATGAGGCCGATCGCGGCTTCTCGTTCATGCGCGATGGTCCGCTCGATATGCGGATGGCGGGGGAGGGCGACAGCGCCGCTGATCTCGTCAATGGGCTCGACGAAACCGATCTCGCCAATCTGCTGTTCGCCTATGGCGAAGAACGCAAATCGCGCCGCATCGCGCATTCGATCGTCGCAGCGCGCGCCGCCCAGCCGATCGCGACGACTGCCGAGCTCGCACGCCTCATCGAAAAAACCATCGGCCGCAAACCCGGCGACGCGCATCCCGCGACCCGCAGCTTCCAGGCCCTCCGCATCGCCGTGAACGACGAGTTCGGCCAGTTGGTCGAAGGACTCTTTGCCAGCGAGCGGCTGCTGTCAGAAGGCGGGCGGCTCGCGGTCGTCACCTTCCACTCGCTCGAAGACCGCATCGTCAAACGCTTCTTTGATCCCGACAAGGGCGGTCCCGCCCAATCTCGCCACCTGCCGCAGGCCGTCGTCGAAGAGCGCCGCTGGGCCAATGTTCCCAAGGCCACAAAGCCGTCCTCGTCCGAGATCACGCGCAATCCCCGTTCGCGGTCGGCGATCCTCCGCAGCGGCCACCGCTCGCCGGCTCTGGCGCGCCCAATCTCCTTTGATGGGCTCGGCGTCCCGCGCTTCGCAGGTGCCGCATGATCCGTACTCTCAACATGGTCCTGGTGGTGACGTCGGTCTGCGCGCTGGTCGGCGTCTATGCCCTCAAATACGCCGTCGGCGAAACGGCGGCTGAAAAGACCGCCATCCAGCGCCAGATCGATCGGCAGCAGGGCGATCTGTCGCTGCTCAAGGCCGACTGGGCCTTTCTCAACCAGCCGGCCAATGTCGCCCCCATCGTCACGCGTCACACCGCCGAGCTCAATCTACAGACGCTGGCGCAAGAGCAGTTCGGCAGTTTCAACGGCCTGCCGATGCGCATGAAAGCGCCGGACGATACCGCGCTCGATTCGCTGTTCGAAGCGCTCGACTCCGGTGTCGATCCGATCCAGCAGCTCATCACGGAGTCCAACTGATGGCCGCGATCAGCGAAGCCGGTTCGTCCATTGCACTCGACGGCGCCCGCAAGACCCGTCGTCATCTGACCAAGGCGCGCATCCGCTGGGTCATCGTCGCGCTAATCTTGATGTTCGGTGCCGTGGCGTTCCGTCTCGTCCAGCTCGGCATGGTCGTTCCCGACACTACCATCGAGGGGCAGACGCGCGACATCATCACCGCGTCCCGTCCGGCCATTCTCGATCGCAATGGCCTCGAGCTTGCCGTCGATATCCGTGTCCCGTCGCTGTTCGCCGAGCCCCGCCGCATCATCGATGTCGAGGAAGCGGCGAGCGCCATCCATTCCGTGCTGCCCGACATCAATACCGATTGGCTGCGGCAGCGCCTGACCGGCGACAAGGGCTTCGTCTGGATCAAGCGTGAGCTGACACCCGCGATCCAGGAAAAGATCATGCAGCTCGGCATTCCCGGGCTCGATTTCGTCACCGAGAGCAAGCGCTTCTACCCCGGTGGCACGGAGTCCTCGCACATCCTGGGTGCCGTCAATATCGACAATCAGGGCATTGCCGGTATGGAAAAGGACATGGACGACGAAGGCGTCGCCTTGCTCCAGTCGGTCGGCCTCGCCCGCGGCAACGAGTTGCAGCCGGTCAATCTCTCGATCGACCTGCGGGTGCAGCATGTGATGCACGACGTGCTGACCGATGCGTTGACCCGCTATAGCGCGATCGCCGCGGCCGGCGTGATGATGGACATCGAGACCGGCGAAATCCTCGGCCTCGTTTCGCTGCCCGATTTTGATCCGAATTATCCAGTGACGGCGCTCGAAAAAGACCGCTTCAACCGCATCACCTCGGGCATCTACGAACTCGGCTCGACCTTCAAGACGATCACGATGGCCGGGGCTCTCGACAGCGGCAAGGTCAAGATCACCGACAGCTTCGATGCCCGCTTCGGTGTCCGCTTCGGCCGCTTCACCATCGACGACTTTCACGGCAAGCACCGCATCCTCACTTTGCCCGAGGTCTACAAATACTCGTCCAACATCGGCACGATCCACGTCATGCAGCAGTTCGGGAAGGACAATTTCCGCGCGTTCCTCTCGACCCTGGGCTTCGACAAGCCTGTGCCGCTGGAATTGCCCGAGCGCCGTCTGCCGAGCGTCCCGGCGAAGTTCTCCGAGATCGTCGCCGCCACCGCCAGCTTCGGCCATGGCCTGTCGATCTCGCCGCTCCATATGCTGCGCGCCGTCGCCGGCTTCGTGAACCATGGCTACATGGTCCAGCCGACCCTCTATAAGCGCAGCCTAACTGACGCCAAGGCCACCTATAAGCAGGTCATTTCCGAGGATACGAGCGAGAAGATCCGCTATTTGATGCGCCTCAATGCGCTCGAAGGCTCGGGTACCCGCATGAACAAATTCGCCCTCGGTTATCGCGCCGGCGGCAAGACGGGCACCGCTGAGAAGGTCGTGAAGGGGCGCTACGACTCGTCCAAGACCCTCGCCGTCTTCGCCTCGTCGTTCCCGCTCGACAATCCGCGCTACGCAATGGTCGTGCTGGTCGATGAACCTCACAATGAAAATGCCCAGTCCGGCCATACTGCCGGATGGAACGCCGGTGAAGCCACGGGCCGAATCGTGCAGCGGGTAGCGCCGATGCTTGGAATCAGCCCAGACTTCAACGACATGCTGGATAAAGAACTTGTCCCAGTTGAACTCAGATAGCGCCGTCGCCGAGGAAGCTGCGCCCGTGTCATTCGCACTCACACAGCTGCTGAAGGGCGCGGGAGCCAAGCCGCCACGGCTCAGGGTCGAAGGTGTCAACGCCGACAGCCGGGCCATCCAGCCTGGCGAGGCTTTTTTTGCCATTCCGGGCCTCCGCACTCATGGCGACGCGTTCGTGGCGCAGGCCAAGGCCAATGGCGCCAAGGCGATGATCACCGATCGGGCCCCGAGTGCCGATCCGGGCATGCCCGTCGTCGTGGTTGAAGATGTGCGCCGCGTTTACGCGCGCGCCGCCGCCCGGCAGTTCGCCCCGCAGCCCGAGACCATCGTCGGGGTCACCGGGACCAATGGCAAATCTTCGATCGTCTCGTTCGTCCGACAGATCTGGACCGCGTGCAAAATCAAAGCCGCCAGCGTCGGTACAGTCGGCATCGAGACTGCTGCGGGCTTGATCCCGGGCGAACTGACGACGCCCGATGCGCTGTCGCTGCACCGCGATCTGGCCAAGCTTCGCGCGCAGGGCATTGACCACGTGGCCATGGAAGCCTCGAGCCAGGGGCTCGATCAGCGCCGGGTCGACGGGGTGCCATTCAGCGCCGTCGCCTTCACCAATCTCAGCCGCGACCACCTCGACTATCACGCCGATATGGACGCCTATCGCGACGCCAAGGTCCGGCTCTTCACCGATCTCATCGCCGATGGTGGCGCGGCCATCGTCAATGTCGATGATCCGCACTACGAGCCCTTCATGTTCGCCGCCCTCGGCCGCGGCGTGACGCTGATGACGGTCGGGCAGGAGGGCGCCTGGTTCGAAATCCGCTCAATGGTCAACGAAGGCTACGGGCAGCGCGTCACGGGCCGTCTCGTTGGCGAGCCGGTCGACTTCCACCTGCCGCTCACCGGCGGCTTCCAGGCCAACAACGCCGTGGTCGCCCTCGGTCTCGCGATGGCAACCGGGGCGCCGAAGAAGGGCGCCATTGAATCCTTGTCGAGGCTCAAGGGTGCGCGTGGCCGGCTGGAGCTGATCGCCGAGCACAATGGCGCGGCGATCTTTGTCGACTATGCTCACAAGCCCGTCGCACTCGAAACGGCCCTCGCGGCGCTCCGTCCCTATGCGACCAAGAAGCTGCACCTCGTCTTTGGCGCGGGCGGCGATCGCGACAAGGGCAAGCGTCCGATGATGGGCGAGATCGCCGGCCGCATGGCGGACGATGCCATCGTCACCGACGACAACCCCCGTACCGAAGATGCAAAGACCATCCGTTCGGAAATTCTGGCCGCCGTTCCGGGCGCCAAGGAGATCGGCGATCGCCGCAAGGCCATCGAAACCGCGGTGAAGGCGCTTAAGCCCGGCGATGTCCTGCTGATTGCAGGCAAGGGCCACGAGGACTATCAGATCATCGGGACCACCAAGCACCACTTCTCCGACCATGAAGTGGTCGCGGAGACGTTGAAGAGCCTCTGATGCATCCACTCTGGACCGTTGCCGAAGCTGTCGCCGCAACCGGAGGACGGCCCGAGGGCCTTTCCGACGGCCCTTTGTCGGCCGTGTCGATCGACTCCCGCGAGATCGCGCCGGAATCGCTATTCCTCGCCATCAAAGGCGACACGCTCGATGGCCACGACTATGTCGAGGCAGCACTCAAAGCGGGAGCCGCCGCGGCGCTGGTGTCAGAGGCGTGGCTCAACGCGAATGGCGGTGATCGCCTGATCGTCGTCCCCGATACGCTAAAGGCGTTGCAGTCGTTGGGCCGTGCCGCCCGTGCTCGCAGCAAAGCGTTGTTCGTCGCGGTGACAGGCAGTGCCGGCAAGACCACGACCAAAGAAGCCATCCGAACCGTCCTCAACGCTGCGGCCGAGACGCACTACTCGATCAAGAGCTTCAACAACCACTGGGGCGTGCCGCTGATGCTGGCGCGCATGCCCCGCGAGGCGCAGTTCGGCGTCTTCGAGATTGGCATGAACCACCCCGGCGAAATCACGCCACTCACCCAGATGGTCCGACCGCACATCGCGGTCGTGACCACTGTCGCGGCAGCCCACCTCGAATTCTTCAAGTCGGTCACCGAGATCGCCGAGGCCAAGGCCGAGATATTCCTCGGCCTCGAGGAGGGTGGCATCGTGGTCCTCAATACTGACCACGACTACCTACATGTGCTCTTCGCCAGGGCCCGTGAGCTCGGCATCGCCAATGTCGTGACCTACGGCTTCGACAATGAGGCCGACTGGCACATCGACCCGCCGGAACTGGCAGGCGCCAAGACCTTCGCCCGCATCATGCACGGCCCCAAAGCCTATGATCTCAATCTGCAGGTCCGCGGACGCCACATGGTCGCCAACGCTACCGCGGCGCTCGCAGTGGGGTCGCTGGCGGACGTCGATCCCTATGTCGCATTGAGAGCGCTGGCAGGCTTCGGTGCGCCGGAGGGCAGGGGCGAGACGACGCGCCTCGGTCCAACCGACAACCCGCTGTTGCTGGTGGATGAAAGCTACAACGCCAACGTCGCTTCGATGAACGCCGCCATGGAGGTGTTCGCATCAATCGTCGCCCCAAGCGGCCAGAAAGTGCTCGTCCTGGGCGACATGCTCGAGCTCGGGCCGCAGGGCGCCGAGTTACATCAATCGTTGAGAAACGCCGTGCTTGGCACTGGTGCAACAAAGATATTCCTCGTCGGCAAGGCGATCGAGCCGCTGGCCGATGCCCTTGGCGAAGATCGTGTCGCCGCCAAGGCGAGGCGCATCGAAGACCTGATGGAACCGATCCTCAGCAGCCTTGCCTTGGGCGACGCTGTTATGGTCAAAGGGTCCAAAGGCGTTCGCCTCGCTGCGCTGATCGGGCAGATCAAACAGCGATTTTCGGCAGGGCCCTAGGGACGGAAGAGACAGCCGCTTATGCTCTATTTCCTCGGCCAGTTGGGCGAGAGCCTCACAGCGTTCAACGTCTTCCGTTACATCACATTCCGAACCGCCGGCGCCGTCGTTACTGCGCTGTTCTTCGTGTTCCTGTTCGGCCCCGGCATGATCGCGGGCCTCCGCATCCGCCAGGGCAAGGGCCAGCCGATCCGCGAAGACGGTCCCCAAGGCCATCTGCTGACCAAGAAGGGCACGCCCACCATGGGCGGCCTGATGATCCTCGCCGGCGCGGTAATCTCGATCCTGCTCTGGTCGAACCTCAGCAATATCTATGTCTGGGCCGTGCTGTTCGTGACGATCAGCTTCGGCGCCATCGGCCTCTATGACGACTACCTGAAGGTCACGAGGATGTCCCACAAGGGCTTCTCGGGCTGGCAGCGTCTCGCGATCGAAGCCGTGATCGCCCTGATCGCCGGCTACGTCATCGCCTCGATCACCGAGCCGTCGATTTCCAACCAGCTGATGTTCCCGTTCATCAAGGGCTCGGGCGTGCCGCTGTCCTACGCCTTCTATATCTTCGCCGCGTTCATCATCGTCGGCGCCGGCAATTCGGTGAATTTCACCGACGGCCTCGACGGCCTGGCAATTGTACCCGTCATGGTCGCGGCGGCCTGCTTCGGGCTCATCGCCTATCTCGTCGGGTCGTCGACCTTCTCGGAGTATCTCTTCATCAACTACGTGCCGGGCACTGCCGAATTGTCGGTCGTCTGCGGCGCCCTGATCGGCGCTGGCCTCGGGTTCCTGTGGTTCAATGCCCCACCGGCCCAGATTTTCATGGGCGACACCGGTTCGCTCGCTCTGGGCGGCGCGCTGGGCACCATCGCGGTCGCCACCAAACATGAGCTGGTGCTGGCGATCATTGGAGGGCTGTTCGTGCTCGAGACCGTTTCAGTGATCGTCCAGGTGCTGTCGTTCAAACTCACCGGCAAGCGCGTCTTCAAGATGGCCCCGATCCACCATCATTTCGAGATGATGGGCTGGACCGAAAGCCAGGTGGTGATCCGGTTCTGGATCATTTCCTTCGTCCTGGCGCTAATCGGGCTCTCCTCGCTCAAGCTCCGTTGAATCGCAAAACGCGATTCCGCTCACCTCTTGCTAACCAAGGCGGCGCTAGAGTGCGCCTCGAGTATGCGTTAGGGAGCCGCCGGGCCGGGCGGCCAGAGTCATGTTTGCACGGGATCGGAAAACACCCATCGCCGAATGGTGGTGGACGATCGACAAGCAATTGCTGTCGGCACTGATCCTGCTGATGGCAGTCGGCATGGTGCTGAGCTTCGCCGCGAGCCCGCCCGTTGCCGAGCGCCTGGGCCTGTCGCCCTGGCATTTCATCATCCGCCACGCGATGTTCGATCTGCTGGCGATCCCGGTGCTGCTGGCGACGTCGTTCCTGAGCCACCGTCATGTGCGCTTCATCGCATTGGTCGTGCTGTTCGGCAGCATCATTCTGCTGTGGCTGACACTGAAGCTCGGCGTGGAGGTCAAAGGCGCCAAGCGATGGGTCTCGCTCGCCGGCAACACCGTGCAGCCGTCGGAGTTCGTGAAGCCTGCCTTCGCCGTGATCGGCGCCTGGCTGTTCTCGGAGGCCATGCAGGGGAAGGGCGTCCTCGCCCGGACAATGGCGACGCTGCTCATGGTCGTCATCGTTGGCGGCCTGCTCTTACAGCCCGATCTCGGTCAGACCGCGCTGATCCTCTCGACCTGGGCAGCGCTGCTGTTCCTGTCCGGCATCTCGTGGTTCCTGATCATCGGCCTTGGAGGCGCGGGCGTTGGCTTGCTGTTTGGCGCCTATTTCATCTTCCCGCACTTCGCCAAACGCATCGATACGTTCCTCAACCCCGAGGGCGGCGGGAATACCTATCAGGTCGACAAGGCGCTCAACTCGCTCCTCGAAGGCGGTTGGTTCGGCCGCGGCCCTGGCGAGTCGCTCGCCAAGAAGGTTATCCCCGACGCGCATGCCGACTACGTCTTCTCGGCCGCAGCCGGCGAGTTCGGCATCCTGTTCTGCCTCTGTCTCGTCGCGCTGATCGTCTTCATCGTGCTGCGGGCCTTGTCTGGCGCGCAACAGCAGCAGTCATTGTACGCACGTCTCGCAGTCTCGACGCTGGCCGTCCAGTTTGGCCTGCAATGCGCCATCAATCTCGCGGTGAACCTCAACCTCATTCCGCCGAAGGGCATGACGCTGCCTTTCGTCTCCTATGGCGGCACGTCCACTATCGCCATCGCCTTTGCCATGGGGCTGATGCTGGCGCTAACTCGCAAGCGGCCCGAAGAGCGGATGGCGACTGGGCTTCCCGCCTATCGCAGCAGTCCGGCCGTCGTCCCAGCCGAATGAGCGTATTCGTTCTGATGGCAGGGGGCTCGGGAGGGCATCTCTTTCCGGCCATGGCGCTGGCGCAGGAACTCGCGAGGCGCGGTCATATCGTCGAGTTGATGACCGACCATCGAGCGGAAACCTTCGGCGCCGGCTTCCCCGCGCGTGAAGTCCACATCATTCCCTCGGCGACACCGTCGCTCCGCGATCCCGTCAAGTTCGTCACCGGCGGGTTCAAGATTCTGCGCGGCATCGCCGTAGCATACGGCAAGCTGCACCGTCTGAGACCGGCCGCCGTTATCGGCTTCGGTGGCTACCCTACATTCCCGCCCTTTGTTGCTGCTCGCCTCATGCGCGTGCCCGGCATTCTGCATGAGCAGAATGCGGTGATGGGGCGCGCCAACAGAACCTTGGGACGCATCGCCGACATCCTCGCGATGAGCTATGCCAGTACCAAATTCGCAGACGCGCTCGGCATCGAGAAGCGGCTCACCGGCAACCCGGTGCGCGACAAGGTTCGGGCCCTGGGCAGTACGCCTTACCCTGCGCTTGACGGGCAGGGGCCGCTCCGATTGGTCATCGTTGCAGGCAGCCAGGGGGCGCGCGTCTTTTCGGACGTGATACCCGAGGCCGTCCGCTTGCTTCCAGAAGCGATCCAGCGTCGGCTGAAGATCACTCAGCAATGCCGCGCCGAAGATATGGATCGTGTGGCCGAGACTTACCGCCAGCTCAAGATCGATGTCGAGCTCGCGCCCTTCTTCCAGGACCTGCCGACGCGGATTGCCGACGCCCATCTGGTAATCTGCCGCTCCGGCGCCTCAACGATCGCCGATGCATGTGTCATCGGCCGGCCGATGATCTTGGTACCGCTGCCGGGATCGCTCGACGCCGACCAGAAGAATAATGCGCTCGTCGTCGAAGGCGCAGGGGCAGGCTGGCTTGCCGAGCAGGCCACTTTGTCGCCGCAATCGCTGGCCAATCGCTTGGCCGAGCTATTCGGTGATCCGGCAAGGCTTCAGGCTGCGGCGACAGCCGCCCAATCGCTCGGACAACCAAACGCCGTCGAAAAGCTGGCAGACCTCGCGGAAGAAATCGCGAGCAGGGGGAAGACCAAATGAAGATGCCGCGCAATATCGGCCCTGTGCATTTCGTCGGTATCGGCGGCATCGGCATGAGTGGCATCGCCGAAATTCTGCACGATCAGGGCTACATCGTGCGCGGCTCCGACAGCGCCGAGAATCCCAACGTGCAGCGTCTGCGCAGTATGGGGATCGAAGTTGCCATCGGGCAGCGCGGCGAGAATCTGAAAGATGCTGCCGTCGTCGTCATCTCGTCGGCAATCAAGAAGGGCAACCCTGAACTCGCCGAAGCCCGTTCGCGCGGACTGCCGGTTGTGCGGCGCGCCGAGATGCTGGCCGAGATCATGCGGTTCAAGAACGCGATCGCCATCGGCGGCACGCATGGCAAGACGACGACTACGACGTTGGTCGCGACGCTGCTCGACGCCGGCGGGGTCGACCCCACCGTCATCAATGGTGGTATCATCAACGCCTACGGCACCAACGCACGGCTTGGCCAAGGCGAGTGGATGGTGGTCGAAGCCGATGAGAGCGATGGTACCTTCGTCAAGCTGCCCGCAGATGTCGCCGTGGTCACCAATATCGACGCAGAACACCTCGATCACTACGAGGACTTCGACCGCGTCAAAGCAGCATTCCTGACCTTCGTCGAGAACGTACCGTTCTATGGCTTTGCCGTGATGTGCACCGATCATCCCGTCGTGCAGGAGATGGTTGGTCTCGTGCGCGATCGCCGCGTCATTACCTACGGAACCAATCCGCAGGCCGACGTCCGGCTGGTCGACCTCGAGACCAAAGATGGACAGAGCCATTTCGCCGTCGAGATCCGCGATCGAATCCGTATGACGCATCTTCGCATCGAAGGCCTGACGCTGCCCATGCCGGGCGAGCACAATGCATTGAACGCGACGGCGGCGATTGCCGTGGCCGATCAGTTGAAGGTTCCAGCCGAGGCGATCCGTAAGGGGCTCCTTGGGTTCTCCGGCGTGAAGCGACGCTTCACTCGCACGGGCACAGTTGGCGGTGTCACAATCATCGACGATTATGGGCACCATCCTGTCGAGATTTCTGCGGTGCTGAAGGCGGCTCGCCAGTCGACGCGCGGTGACGTGATCGCCGTCGTGCAGCCGCACCGTTATTCGCGCCTCAACGATCTGTTCGATCAGTTCGCGACCTGCTTCAACGACGCGGACACCGTCATCGTGGCCCCGGTTTATGCGGCGGGCGAGCAGCCAATCGAGGGCGTCTCGCATGAGGAGCTCGTGCTGCGCATAAGAGCGCGTGGCCATCGCGATGCGCGCGTTATCGATCGTCCCGAGGCTCTTGCACCGCTGGTCGCGAGCCGCGTGCAGGATGGCGACTACGTCGTCTGCCTCGGCGCCGGTAACATCACGCAATGGGCCGCGGCGCTGCCTGCCGAGCTGGGCAAGTTGATGGGCAAGGAGCCCGAACTGCCATGACCGAATGGCCCGATCTCCTACCGACGCTGCAACCGTGGATCAGCGAAATTCGCGGGCAGTTGGTGTCGAACCAGCCACTGGGCGAAATGACTACGCTGCGCGTGGGCGGCCCAGCGCAGCTGTTCTTTCGTCCCGCAGACGAAGCCGACCTCAGTCTTTTCCTCAAGAATTTGCCGAACGAGATCAGGGTCACAGTAGTTGGTCTCGGTTCTAATCTGCTCATCCGCGATGGGGGCCTCGACGGTGTCGTGATCCGTCTCCCGGCCAAAGGGTTCGGCAGTATCGAGATCCTCGATGATCACAGAGTGCGCGTCGGTGCCGCTGTCCCTGACGTTAAGGTAGCCACAGCGGCGGCCGAGGCGGGCATCGATGGCCTATGGTTCTATCGCGGCATTCCAGGTGGCATCGGCGGCGCGCTCTATATGAACGCCGGCTGCTACAAGACCGAGACGCGCGACCGGATGGTCGAGTTGCGGGCCGTCACGCGCAGCGGCGAGATCGTGACCCTCACCAATGCCGACATGGGTTACCTCTACCGTAAGTCGAACGGGCCCCGCGGTGCGGTGTTCGTCTCGGCCACCTACCAGGGGTTCGCAGGGGATGCCGCCACCATTCTCGAAGAGATGCGCACCGTCACTGAACGCCGCGAGAGCACGCAGCCGACTCGAGCCAAGACGGCGGGCTCTACCTTCAAGAATCCCGAAGGTCATTCCAGCTGGAAGCTGATCGACAATGCAGGGGGGCGTGGCCTCACCTATGGCAGGGCGATGATGTCCGAGTTGCATTCGAATTTCCTGATCAACAATGGCGACGCTGACGCGCATGAGGTCGAGACCATCGGCGAGATGGTGCGCCAGCGGGTGCGCGACAAATTCAGTATCGAGCTTCGCTGGGAAGTGCGCCGCATAGGCCATTTCGTAGCGCGCCGGGAAGTGCGCGAATTCATGGACGGACAACCATTCACAGGAGCGGTTTGATGAGCAAGCATGTCGCGCTTCTCAAGGGTGGTTGGTCCAACGAACGGCCCGTGTCGCTCGCGTCGGGCCGCGAATGCGCACAGGCGCTTCGCAATGCCGGTTACAATGTCACCGAGATCGACGTGGCGCGCGACATCGCGCAGGTGCTGGTGGATTTGAAGCCGGACGCCGTGTTCAACGCGCTGCATGGACCGTTCGGCGAAAGCGGCATGATCCAGGGGCTGCTGGAACTGCTGCAAATTCCCTACACGCATTCAGGTGTGCTTGCCTCCGCTCTGGCCATGGACAAACACCAGGCCAAAATCATGCTGAAGGCCGCCGGCGTGCCTGTGACCGATCATCTCATTATGCCCCGGCAGGAAGTGGCTCGAGCCCATGCGATGCCGCCGCCCTATGTGATCAAGCCGATCGCCGATGGCTCCAGCTTCGGCGTATTCATCGTCAAGGCCGACCATTCGCATCCGCCGCAGGAGATCCTGCGCGAGGATTGGACGGGCGGCGAACTCATCATGGTGGAGCGCTACATCCCCGGTCGCGAATTGACCTGTGCCGTCATGGGCGACGTGGCGCTCGGCGTCACCGAGATCGTCACCGATCTTCAGTTCTACAATTACGAGGCGAAATACGCCGAGGGCGGGTCCAGGCACATCGTTCCGGCCGACGTGAAACCGAAAATTTACGACAAAGTGCAGAAGATGGCGCTCAAGGCGCATGCTGCGCTTGGGTGCCGGGGCGTGACGCGGACAGACTTCCGCTTCAACGATCGGGCCGGGGAAGACGGCGAGCTCGTCTGCCTCGAGATCAACACCCAGCCAGGTATGACCGGAACATCTTTGGTCCCCGAACAGGCGCTCCATGCGGGCCACTCGTTCGAGGAACTGGTCTCCTGGATGGTGGAGGACGCGAGTTGCAACAGGTAGGCGCAAAGGGCTTCGCCGACGCTCAGCTCGTCGATCCGCGCCAGCTGCCCGTTCCGCTCAGCGATTTTCGTCGCCGTGCACGTATCAACTTCGGCCACGCCTGGGTTCTGCATCGCAAGCTGATCCTGCGCGCCGCGGCCGCGAGCGTGGTGCTGGTTGGCGCCGTCGGAGCCTATGAGGCCCGTGATGCCGTTTCTGCCGGCACCATGACCGTGGTGAGCATGGCGCAGGGGGAATTCGCTCGGGCTGGGTTCGGCATCGCCAAGATCAACATCACAGGCCAGTCGTTGACCAGCGAGGCGACGGTCCTCGGCGCTCTGGCGCTTGAGCCGAATATCTCGACCCTCAATTTCGATGCCGATGCTGCGCTGCTGCGGCTCAAGGCCGTGCCCTCGATCAAATCGGCATCCATCCGCAAGATCTATCCGGGTGAGCTGGTCGTCACCATCGAGGAGAGGGTGCCGATGGCCCGCTGGCGCATCGGCGATGCCACTTACCTCGTCGACGACAGCGGTGGTCCCGTGGCTCGTGACGATGGCAGCTTCCGCGAGTTGCCGCTCGTCGTGGGCGAGGGGGCGGCGGACGATGCCATGGTGATGATCCGCGCGCTCGATCGTTTTCCCGCGATAACGAGCGACCTCGCCGCGTTGAGCCGGATCGGTGACCGTCGCTGGGACCTGATCTTCTATTCCGGTCTTCGCATCCAGTTGCCCGAGAACGGCGTTGCGCAGGCCCTGCAGCAGCTCGACCTCTATCAGAGCACCGGCCGGCTCCTCGATCGCGACCTCACCGTGATCGATATGCGCGTGCCGGGCATGGTGTCGCTCAAGCTCGGGGACCTTGCGCTCAAGGCCCAGGCGGATGCGGCAAAGACGAAGAAGAAATCTGCGCCCAAGGGCGATTCCGATTACGAGACGCCGGCCGAAAAAGCCGCAGAGGCCAAGCCACAATGATTACGGACTCGATGACCGCGCGTTTGAAGCCGGTGCAGCAGGGCAGGACCTCACTGATCTCGGTGCTCGATATCGGGTCGACCAAGATTTGCTGCGTCATCGCGCGCCTATCGCCGCGCCCGGAGGGCAAGGCCCTCAAAGGTCGTACGCACATCGCCGAGGTCATCGGCTTTGGCTATGGCGCTTCCGCGGGCATCAAGAGCGGTGTGATCACCGATCTCGATCAGGCCGAGCAGGCGATCCGTACCGTCGTGGGGATGGCGGAACGTGCGGCTGGACTGACCGTCCAATCCGTCATCGTGAACGTCACCGCGGGCAGGCTCGGCTCCGAGACGTTCTCGGCTGCCGTCAATCTAGGGGCACAGGAAGTCGAAAAGTCGGACATCCAGCGCGTGCTCCGCTCGGTGAACGCGCGGAGCGTCCGTCCGGAACGCTCGATCGTCCACGCGCTGCCGATCGGCTACGCCATCGACGGGCAGAAGGGCGTCAAGGATCCGCGCGGTCTGGTTGGCGAGAAGCTCGCCGTGGACGTCGCGGTGATCAGTGCTGAAACGCTCGCAATGCGCAATATCGAGCTGGTGCTCAACCGTTGCCACCTTCAGATCGAAGCCCTCATGGCGACGCCATATGGCTCGGGCATGGCAACGCTGGTCGATGACGAGGCGCAGCTTGGAGTGGCTTGCATCGATTTCGGCGGTGCGACGACGACCGTCGCCGTCTTCGCCGAGGGACATCCGGTCTATTGCGACGCCCTGGCCATCGGGGGGCATCATCTGACACTCGATATCGCCCGCCAGCTTTCCGTCTCGGTCGCCGATGCCGAGCGGCTCAAGACGGTCTACGGCAGCGTGCTGCCAGGTCAGGCCGACGAGCGGGAGATGATCTCGATCGTGCCGGTCGGGGCAGGGGCTGACGAGGCCCCCGGAATGATTCCACGGTCGCACCTCACCCGGATACTCCGACCGCGCGTCGAGGAAATCCTGACAGCCATCCGTGATCGTATGCAGGCGACCGGCATGATGGATGTCTGCGGCCGCCGGTTCGTGCTGACGGGTGGCGGTTCTGAACTCACCGGCTTGCCCGAGGTCGCTCGCAGGGTTCTTGCGCGGAACGTCCGCAATGGTCGGCCGATGGGGATTTCTGGTCTCCCTGAGATGGCGCGGGGCGCAGCGTTCGCCACGATCGCAGGCATGCTGATCTACCCGCAGGTCTGTGCCCAGGAATTTGCCGAGCCACGGCAGATGGCCAAGCTCACCGGCACCGATGGCTATTTCGCGCGGATGGGCGGCTGGCTGCGGTCGAGCTTCTGAAGTTCCGCCACAAGGTAAACGAAACCCGACCACCGGCCTGAACAACCGTTGCAATTTGCATCGGATGTTAACGGATCGGTTCGAATTGTTAGGGTCCGGTTAACGAATAGGCGACTACGCTAAGGCCCATACCGCCATTCCATTGGGGCCACCATGACGATTAATCTTACCATCCCCGACATCCAGGAATTGAAGCCGCGCATCACCGTCTTCGGTGTCGGCGGTGCTGGCGGAAACGCCGTCAACAACATGATTTCATCGGGGCTGGACGGCGTAGATTTTGTCTGCGCCAACACTGACGCCCAGGCATTGGCCCTCAGCAAATCGCAACGCATCATTCAGTTGGGCGTCTCGGTGACCGAGGGGCTCGGCGCGGGTTCGCACCCCGAAGTGGGTCGCGCTGCAGCCGAAGAGAGCTTCGACGAAATTAACGATCATCTGTCCGGCTCGCACATGGTGTTCATCACCGCGGGCATGGGCGGTGGCACAGGGACTGGCGCCGCGCCTGTCATTGCGCGGGCTGCGCGCGAGCAGGGCATCCTGACCGTGGGCGTTGTCACCAAGCCGTTCACGTTCGAAGGCAACCGCCGCGCGCGCCTTGCTGAAGACGGTATCGACGAACTCCACCGCCATGTAGACACGCTGATCGTCATCCCGAACCAGAATCTGTTCCGGGTCGCCAACGAGAAGACCACCTTCGCCGATGCCTTCAAGATGGCCGATCAGGTCCTCTATTCCGGTGTCTCGTGCATCACCGACCTCATGGTCAAGGAAGGCCTCATCAATCTCGACTTCGCCGACGTGCGCGCCGTGATGCGCGGCATGGGCAAGGCCATGATGGGAACGGGCGAAGCTTCTGGTGAGGATCGCGCCCGTCACGCTGCCGAAGCTGCAATCGCCAATCCGCTGCTCGACGACGTGTCGATGCAGGGTGCGCGTGGCCTCCTGATCTCGATCACCGGTGGCCCCGATCTGACACTCTACGAGGTCGACGAAGCGGCGAGCCGCATCCGCGAGGAAGTCGACGCAGACGCCAATATCATCCTTGGTGCGACCTACGATCCGAACATGTCCGGCACGATCCGAGTCGCCGTGGTTGCGACGGGAACCGACGCGACGATGGTTCAGGCGCTCGAGCCAATGAAGGCTAACCACACGCGTGCTCCGCTGTCGGTGAAGCCCCGGCAAATTGCGCAGGAGACGATCCAGCAGCCGGTCCAGTCGCAGCAGTTCGAGGCCGATGTCCGCCAGGCCGTCGCCGAAGCCATCACCTATCAGGAACCGGCGTTTTCGGCCTACCAGACCGATGATGGGGTGACCGTCGAGCCGTACATTCCGACGTCCACTGTCGATCATTTCGATGAGCCGGTTCGTGCGATCGAGCAGCCGATTCCCAGCGTCTATGTGCCGTCTCATGCCGAACGCCCCGAGGGGCGTCAGCGGATGCCGCGTACGGAGGAGCTTCCGGCTGTTGCGCGGAAGCCACTTGCGCCGCAAGAACGACATGAAGTCGAACCCCGAAATGCCCGCGCTTTGTTCAAGCGGCTGGCCTCAAATGTAGGTCTGGGCCTCCGTCCGCAGGCCTCTTCGGGAGCCGACGAGACACACCACGCGGCCACTGATGACGCTGCTGCACGCAGTGCGATAGAGGCCGGACAAGCCCGGAATTCGGGCTCTTCGACGACGTCGGAGGGTGCCGCCGGGCGCCTCGACGCGCACGGGCGGCCGCTCCCCCACAAGGAGCACATCGAGATTCCGTCCTTCCTGCGGAAGCACGGTTAATCTCCCCAGCTTAGATGTTGGTCCCATAACCGGCGCGCTTCCGCGCCGGTTTCTTTTTCGTTAAGACTGGTTCGGGTCTTAAGTCGGAGTGGTCGTTGATGCAGAACCTGTCGGCGCGGCAGCGCACCGTTGGCGGTGCGCTCGAGTTCAGCGGGTTTGGCGTGCATTCGGCGCAGCCTGTCACCCTGACGATTGAACCTGCTCCAGTCGACAGTGGCTATAAGATCCAGCGGAAGCTCGACAACGGGTCCGTGGTTGGCCCGGTTGCGGTGCATTTCGCCCGCGTGACGCGCACAACTCTTTGCACCACGATCGATCTTGGCGACAGCGTCTCTGTAGCGACCGTTGAGCATGTGATCTCGGCACTGGCCGGGCTTGGCGTCGACAATGCGCTTCTCACCGTCACCGGCCCTGAGTGCCCGATTATCGATGGCAGCGCAGCTCCCTTCGCCGACGCGATTCTCAAAGTCGGCCTCGAGATCCAGAGCAAATCCCGCCGCTACATCAAGATCATGCGTCAGGTTCTTGTCAGGAACAATGACGCGTCCGCTGCGCTCGAGCCTTACAATGGACGCCTGCTCGATCTGGAGATCGATTTCGACTCCAAGGTCATTGGCCGCCAACGCATGATCTTCGACTGGACGCCGCGCAAATACGTGGCGGACGTGTCGCGGGCCCGCACGTTCGGCTTTGTCCGTGACGCGAAGATTCTCCGCCAGGCCGGCTATGCACTTGGCTCGTCGCTCGACAACTCGGTTACGATCGGACCCGGCCCGTCGAACGAAGAGAAGGTCCTCAATCCGGGTGGCCTGCGTTACGAGGACGAGTTCGTCCGCCACAAGCTGCTCGACGCCATCGGCGACCTCGCACTGTGCGGATTGCCGATCTACGGCCGGTTCCGCTCCTATAAGGGCGGCCATGCGCTGAATGCCCTGGTGCTTCAGGGCCTTTTCGCCAGCCAGGCAAACTATGAAGTCGTCTATGCGGAAGACCTTCCGCTTGGCTATGACGCTCTCAACGACATGCCTGACGGCGTCGAAGTTCGGCCTTACCTCAGGTCCGTCGGCTAAGGCTCCAGCCACAGTTTTGATTGATTTGATGTTTAGGCCGCGAGGCGGTGCTAACATGCTGCAACCACTAGGGCGGGGCGTTTCGTGACGAATACTGGATTTGCAGCCTTTGCGGCCCGTTTTGGGCGGTTCGCGGCGGTTGGATGCGTTGTTGCCCTGATCTCGGCCTGCTCGATGTTCGGCCCCACCAAGATCAAGGAAGAGCCGATCGTTCCGGCCGATACGCTCTACCAGTCGGCGCTCTCCAACATGGATTCGCAGCGCTACAACACGGCGATCGAAGATCTCAAAAAGCTTGAGCGCCAGCATCCCTACTCGGAGTTCAACGAGAAGGCGAAGCTGATGGAGGTCTACGCGACTTACCGCATCAGCAAGTTCGATGAGGCGATTCTGGCCGCCGACCGCTACATGGCGCTGTTCCCGTCCTCTCCGGAAATGCCTTATGTGCTGTTTCTCAAGGGCACGTCATACTTCGCGCAGATCACCGACATCACGCGTGACCAGCAGCTCTCCAGGGACGCGATCGACACCTATACACTGCTGATCGCCAACTATCCCAAGAGCGACTACGCCAAGGACGCCCGGGACAAGATGGTGATCGCGATCGACCAACTCGCGGGCAAGGAAATGTCTGTCGGACGCTACTACGCCGGCAACGGCCAGTATGCGGCGGCGATCAATCGCTTCCGGACTGTGGTCGACAAATACCAGACGTCCAGCCACATCGAGGAAGCGCTGTTCCGCCTGACCGAGTCCAATCTTGCGCTGGGACTGACTAACGAGGCCCAGACCGCGGCCGCCGTGCTTGGCCACAACTACCCGTCCAGCGACTGGTACAAGGAATCGCTCGACCTGCTGCATAAGGTGGGCCTGGAGCCGAAAATCAACACGGCAAGTCCGTTGGCTACATCGCTCAAGGGCTAGCCAGCCTCCCGACGAGTTGCTATTTTGTTCCGGCCCGTGCGTCCTCCGCGCGGGCCGCTTCGTCTCCTGCAGGCAAAGGCCAGTTTCACGTGCTGAGCGCCCTTTCGGTTCGCAATATCGTGCTGATCGACCAACTCGATCTCGGCCTCGAGAATGGACTAACTGCCCTGACCGGTGAGACGGGAGCGGGCAAGTCGATCCTTTTGGACGCGCTGACGCTGGCGCTCGGTGGCCGTGGAGACGCGTCGCTCGTGCGCAATGGAGCCGACAGCGGACAGGTTGTGGCGGTTCTGCAGCTTGCCTTGGATCATCCGGCGCGAGTCGCATTGCGCGACAATGAGATCGCCGACGACGCCGATCTGATCATGCGCCGGGTGCAATACGCCGATGGCCGGACACGGGCCTTCATCAATGACCAGCCGGTCGGTGCCGCGCTGATGCAGTCGATTGGCGCTCAGCTGGTGGAAATTCATGGTCAACATGATGACCGTGCGCTTGTCGATGCAAGCACGCATCGCGCGCTGCTCGACGCGTTTGGCGGGCTGGAAGCCGAGGTCTCGGGCACTAAGGAAGCGCATACAAGGTTGGTCGAGGCAGATGCGAAGGTCGCATCGCAGCGGTCCTTGATCAGTGAGGCGGCGGCGCGTGAGGACTATGCGCGACATGTCGTTGACGAGCTTGCCGAGCTTGCTCCGGAGGCCGGGGAAGAGGAGGGGCTCGCCGAGCGTCGTGCCCGCCTGATGCAGCTCGAGAAATCGGCCGACGAAGTGCGTGACGCCGAAGAGATATTGAGCGGCCCGACCGCCCCCGCCCCAGCTCTCGCCGGTCTGATGCGCGGTCTGATGCGCAAGACCGACAATGGGCAGGGCATCTTCCAGCCCCTCATCGTGGCGCTCGACGAAGCGCTTAACGCGCTCGACCGCACGTCGGACGCCGTAGAGACGCTGCGCCGCGAGATGGCCTTCGATCCGGCCGAACTCGAACATGCCGAGGGGCGTTTGTTTGCGCTACGGGCCGCTGCCCGCAAGCACCACGTTATCGTCGACGAGCTGGCCGGCGTGCTGGCCAAGTATCGCGCCGAGATTGCGGCTCTGCAGAGCGGCGAGGCGACGCTGGTGAAGCTCGAGGCCGACGCGGCGGTGGCGCTGGAATCGTATCGGAAGGCGGCGCGCAAGCTGAGCGGCGCCCGCATCAAGGCGGCGAAAGGCGTGAGTAAGGCCGTTGAAGCGGAGCTGCCCGACCTCAAGCTCGGCTCGGCGAAATTCATTGTGGACCAGCAGGTGGACGAGACGCGGGTCGCGGCCACCGGCTTCGACCAGATCGCTTTCCACGTTCAGACCAATCCGGGCACCTTGCCGGGACCGCTGATGAAGGTCGCTTCGGGCGGCGAACTCAGCCGGTTTCTACTGGCACTGAAGGTCGTGCTCGCCGACCGTGGCTCGGCTCCAGTTTTGATCTTCGACGAGATCGATACGGGCGTTGGCGGTGCGGTTGCCGACGCGATAGGGCGACGACTAAAACGGCTGTCTACAAAAGTGCAGGTCCTTACCGTCACTCATGCGCCGCAGGTCGCGGCGCGCGCCGACACGCATTTGTTCATCGAGAAGCAGGCGATCGCCTCGGGTGCGTTCGTCCGTACTCACGTCCGCCCACTTGATAGTCCGGCGCGCAAGGAAGAGATCGCACGCATGCTGGCCGGTGCCGAGATTACGCCCGAAGCCCGTGCCGCAGCGGGCAAACTGTTGTCGGACGTCGCATGAGCGAGCGCGAGATCGAGAGCTTCTCGGAGGAAGAGGCCCGGGCCGAGGTTGATCGACTGTTCGAGGTCTTGAGCGCTGCGGACATCGCCTACCATCAGAACGACGCACCGACAATCACCGATGCAGAGTACGATGCGCAAAAGCGGCGCTACCTCGAATTTGAGACGGCGTTCCCCCAACTGAAACGCAGCGATAGTCTCGCGGGGAAGGTTGGCGCCCCCGCGGCCGAGGGCTTCGCTAAGGTGCGGCATGACGTGCCGATGCTGAGCCTTGCCAAGGCTTACGCCGATCAGGATGTCATCGATTTCGCTGAGCGTGGCAAGCGCTTCTTCGAACGCGACAAGGAACTCGAGCTTGTTTTCACCGCCGAGCCCAAGATCGACGGGCTGTCGGCTTCGCTGCGATACGAGAACGGCGTTTTTGTCAAAGGTGCGACGCGAGGCGACGGCTCGGTGGGCGAGGACATCACCGAGAATCTTAAGACGATCAAAGACATTCCGCACAAGCTCAAGGGCGCTGGCTGGCCGGAGGTCATCGAGATCCGCGGCGAGGTCTATATGACTTACGCGGAGTTCCAGGCGCTCAAGGCCAGGTCTGCTGCGGCGGGTGGACAGGACTACGTCAATCCACGAAACACGGCGGCCGGTTCGCTGCGCCAGAAAGATGCGTCGATCACCGCGAGCCGCAATCTGCGGTTCTTTGCCTATGCGTGGGGTTCGACATCCGAGGACCCGGCGCCAACGCAATTCGATGCGGTGCAGAAATTTGCGAAATGGGGTTTTGCGATCAGTCCGCTGATGGTCCGAGCCCATACGGTCGACGAGTTGCTGGCGCAGTATCGTCGCATCGAAGCGCAGCGGTCGAGCCTCGGCTACGACATCGATGGTGTCGTCTACAAAGTGGACAGCCTTGAGTTGCAGCGGCGCTGGGGGTTCGTGACGGGTGAGCCTCGCTGGGCCGTCGCCCACAAGTTTCCTGCGGAGCAGGCGACCACGGTGGTGAACCGCATCGACATCCAGGTCGGCCGCACCGGTACGCTGGCGCCTGTCGCCCGATTGTCGCCCGTGACCGTGGGCGGTGTCGTCGTCGAGAACGTGACTCTCCACAATGAGGACTACATCGCGGGCCGCGACAGCAACGGCCTGGCCATTCGCGGCGATGTCGAGATCGACATTCGCATTGGTGACACAGTGGTCATTCAGCGCGCCGGCGATGTGATCCCGCAGATCGTACGGGTGGAACTGGAGAAGCGACCGGCGGACGCTCAGCCCTATCAGTTCCCTCATATTTGTCCCGTCTGCGGATCGCCGGCTGTACGTGAGCTTAATGAGAAGACGGGCAAGGAAGATTCGCGCCGCCGCTGCACCGGCGAGTTGATCTGCGCGGCGCAGGCCGTCGAGCGCCTCAAGCATTTCGTGGCGCGGGATGCGATGGACATTGAGGGATTGGGCGCGGAGAACATCGATCTATTCTTTGGAGCCGGCCTGATCAAGACCGCTGCCGATATCTTCACGCTGCGCGACCGTAAGCCAGCCGTTCAGCAAGCGTTGTTCGAGCGGCGCGAGGCGCAGGCGGCGGAGCGCGAGAAGGCCAAGGGTGCGACGCGCAAGAAGGTGCTGACGGCGGAGGAGCGGACGTATGAGGGGCTCGACAAGCTCTTCGCCGCGATCGACGCCCGTCGCGCGCCGGAACTGGACAAGTTCATCTTCGCGCTAGGCATTCGCCACATCGGTGGAACGACCGCTGCGGTATTGGCCAAGACGTTCTCGACCATTGAGGAGGTCATCCGTGTCGGCAAGGCGACCGCTGTCGATCACAGCGCATTCCCATCGGTCGATGGTATCGGCGGGACGGTGATCGAAGCGTTGGCGGACTTCTTTGGCAATGAGCGCAATGATGATGTGCTCGATGCGCTGCTGCTCAATGTTCGTCCCAAGCCCTATGTCGTCACCGTGTCTGCCAACTCCGAGGTTGCTGGCAAAACGGTGGTCTTCACAGGCAGCCTTGAGAAAATGTCGCGCGGCGAGGCGAAGGCCATGGCGGAGCGGCTAGGCGCCAAAGTGGCCGGCAGCGTGTCCAAGAACACCGACATTGTGGTGGCCGGGCCTGGCGCAGGGTCCAAACTCAAAACTGCGGCTGAGTTCGGCATCCTTGTTTTGGACGAAGATGGGTGGCTTGATCTGGTCCGAAAGTAGTTTGGAGAGATCATCTTGAAACCATCGGTCTGGGCGTTCGCCCTTCTGTCGATGACATCCACCGCTTTTGCCGGCCCTGCCGGTGACACGCTGAAGGACGCGCTCTATGCTGGCGCGCTGACCGACGGCCTGGCAAAGCTCGAGCCGATGGCCGCCGGTGGCGACACCGAGGCGGCGTTCGGTGTGGGTGCACTCAAGCTGACGCAGACCGTCGAGCATTTCGTGCAGGCGCTCTACCGGCATGGCTTCGCCGTGCCGCGCACGGATTCGATGTTTGGGCCGGGGTTCGATGTCCCGATCCCGCAGAATCCGAACCCCGAACCGATGGACTATGCCAAGGTTCGCGACGTCCTTGCCGATCTCGTTGCGGGTGCGGATGCGGCGCGGGTGTCGTTTGTCGCTGCGGGGCAGAGCGGCGACTATGTGATCGACATCAACCCGCTCAAGATCAGGGTCGACGCAAATGGCGACGACAAGGTCGATATTTCCGAGAGCCTCGGCAATCTATTTGCGGTGATCAGCAACACACCGCTTGACGATTTGCTGGCGCCTCCGGTGCCTGGTGGACCGTCCAAATTCGAGTATGTCGGGTTCGACCGCGCCGACGCGTTCTGGCTGGCGGGGTATACTCAAGTCATCGCGGCGCAGGCCGACTTTTTGTTGGCGCATGATTTCTCTGACTTCGTGAATGCGCTGTTCCATCGCCTGTTCCCGAAAGCGGGATTCCCCATGCAGGACTATGCAATGGGCGGCATGTTGATGCTCGACCCGCAGACCGATACGGGGATCGCCGATCTCATCGCCGGCATCCACACGATCAACTGGCCCGTGGTGGAGCCGGCACGGCTTGCCGGTGTGCGGGAACGGCTCAAAGCCGTGCTCGACTTTTCGCATCAGAATTGGGATGCGATCATGGGCGAGACGGATAGCGATCATGAGTTGCTGCCGTCGCCCAAGCAGACAGCGATGTTCCCCGATACGAGTGTGGATGCAGCAAAGGTCGCGGCGTGGCTTGTGACATTGGAGCAGGCGCGCAAAGTGCTCGATGGCGAATTGCTCATCCCGCATTGGCGGTTCAAGCAGGGCTTCGATCTCAAAGCCTACTTTGAAACAGCCAAGCGGACCGATCTTGTGATGCTGCTCACCGGAGCGGGGGCACTGCCGTTCATCAAGGATGGTCAGGTTGCGAGGCCTGAGGATTTCCGCGACATCCAGGATGCGTTCGGCAATGATTGGCTCGGCTACGCCTTCTGGTTCAATTAGGGGATGAGGCCCATGATTAGATATGCTCTCGCGCTGCTTTCCGTCCTCTGTGGAATCGGAGGCGCTTTTGCTTACGACACGCCGGGAACTCTGATGGAGGCGCTTTACGCGCCCTATCTCGTGGCCGACTTCGACTGGGGCAACTACGATGTGTCGTTGATGCAATCGGAAGAACTCCGCGACCTCTTTGCCAAGGACAGCGAAGAAGCGGGCGGCGAGGTGGGTCGCATTGACTTTGACCCTTACATCGACGGGCAAGACTACCAGATCACCGACCTTCAGATCGGCGATGCCAAGCTCGAAGAAGCTACGGCGACGGTGGAGGTCACCTTCGTGAATTTTGACCGCCCGACAGACCTGCTGTTCACCTTGGTCGAAGAGGATGACGGCTGGAAGGTGGACGACGTCATGCCGCTCCATGAGAAGGATCGTCAGTCATTGAAGGCCCTTCTATCGGCGCCACTCTAGCTGCCACCAATCTGCCTTACCTCGGCTCTAGGTCTGCTCCCATTGTGACCCGGGGGCAGACCGATGCGGACGAGTTTTTTGGTGGCGGCATTGGCCGCGCTTCTGGCAGCGCCCGCTTGGGCCTATGACGATCCCAAGGCGCTGGTGGATGCCATCTATGTGCCGTATCAGACACCCGGCGTAGCGGCTGCGCAGGATCCTGCGCAGTATTATTCGGAGCGGCTACGCGGGCTGATCTCGGGCCATGCCGCGAAAGCTACCGAGGAACTGCTGAGTGGCGAGGCGCCGCCGGACACTGGTCCGATAGCGCCGGGCCTAAGCTTCAACCCCTTCATCGACGCGCAGCACTCACTGCTGATGGACCTTGCGATCGGCCAGCCGGTGATCCTCAAGAACAAGGCGATCGTCACCGTCAGCTTCAACAATTTCGACCACGCGACCTTGCTGAGCCTGTCGCTCGTCAAGGACCCCGATGGCTGGAAGGTCGATGATGTGGCCTCGCTCGGAGAGGGCGAGAACTGGCTGCTGAGCTGGTTGCTGCAGTACGACCCGTTCCAGATCAACTAGATCGCGCGCGTCGCATCCTTCAGCCAGGCTCTGACCTCTCCCTTGAGGGAGGCGCCGATCTCGCGGAAGACGCGTTTGTGGAAGGCGTTAAGCCAATCGCGTTCATGCTGAAGCAGGAGCCTGTCGTCAATCAGGCGCAAATCGATGGGCGCCAACGTCAGCGTTTCGAGCTCAAGGAACTTGCCGCCGCCGATCTCACTCTCGACCACCAGAACGAGGTTCTCGATCCGGATGCCGTAGGCGCCGGTCTTGTAATAGCCGGGCTCGTTCGACACGATCATGCCTGCTTCAAGCGGCGTTGTGTAGCGGGTCGAAAAGCCGATCGGGCCCTCATGCACCGACAGGAACGCTCCAACGCCATGGCCCGTGCCGTGATTGTAGGTGGCGCCATCCTGCCAGAGGAACTGGCGGGCCAGCACATCGAGCTGCGCCCCGGATGTGCCACGGGGGAAGCGGGCCATCGACAGAGCGATCATGCCCTTGAGAACTCGCGCATAGCGATCCTTCTGCTCGGCCGTCGCCTTGCCCGTGAACAGGGTGCGCGTGATATCGGTGGTGCCGCTCAGATATTGCGCGCCGGAATCAAGCAGCATGATCTCGCCGGCTTTGAGCGTACGGTTCGACTTCTCATCAACGTGGTAGTGAACGATGGCGCCGTTCGGACCGGAACCGGAGATCGTGTCGAAGCTTGCGTCGACGCAGCTCGGCTCGGCACGGCGGAACTGTTCAAGCGCTTCGACGATGCCGATCTCGGTCAGTTTGCCCTTTGGCGCCTCCCGATCGAACCAGCATAGGAAGTTGGCGAGCGCGATGCCGTCGAGCTTGTGAGCCTCCTTCATGCCGCCGATCTCGGCATCGTTCTTCTTGGATTTCGGCAATAGGACCGGGTCGCGCTTTTCGATTAGAACGGCGTCGCTGACGCCGCCGATGGCTGAGACGATGGCAATGGGGGCGGAGGTCGGGTCGATCCAGACGCGTTTGTCGGCGGCGCCGAGCTTGCGGAGTTCGGCCATCAGCGAGGCGGTATCGGCGATCTTGGCGATGCCTTTGAGGCCCTTCTTGAGGTCGGGGGTGATCTTGCCCTTGTGGACGAAAAGAGTTGGCTGGCCGGATTTGGGGACCATCGCGAAGCCGAGAACCACGGGGACGTTGGGGACGTCGCGGCCGCGCATGTTGAGCAGCCAGTTTATCGACTCGGGGAGCGTCAGGATCACGACGTCGGCGTTCTCGGCGGCGAGCGTCTTGCGCAGCTCGGTGAGCTTGTGGTCGGCGGTGCGGCCGGCGCGGTTGTGCCCCAGGAATTCGACCGGCGTCACCGGCGGGGCGGGGCGATCGGTCCAGATCTGATCGACGAGGTTAGTTGTGGGGACCAGGGCGATGCCGGGAAGCTTGTCGGCGAGCTCTTTGATCTCGCCGGGTGTGTGGAGCCAGGGGTCGAAACCGAGCTTGCCGTTCTTGGGCACGAAATCGCCGATACGGGCATCGACGCCGCCCTGGGCGGTCTCGATGACCGTGACCAGCTTGGTGTCGGTCTCGATCGGCGCCTGCAGGGTGTAGCGGGAATCGATGAACAGGCCGGCTTTTTTCAGGCCGACAACTGCGATGCCGGCAGAGCCGGTGAAGCTCGTCACATACGCGAGGCGCGCCTCGCTGTCGGGGACCGACTCGCCGCGGTGGGCGTCGGCGCGGGGAACGAGGAAAGCATCGAGTCCGGCGTCCGCGATGGCGCCGCGCAGCGCCTTCAAACGTGGCGCGACAGTGTTCGGCGACGTTTTTGTGACAAACTTCTGGAAGAGGGCGGGGCCGAAGTCATTGATTGCCATGGTTCATTTCTTGTTAAGCCGGGTTGCGGCATGGGCATGGCTGGGTTGCCATATGCCGCCTTTTCCCGCGGGAGCGATGCGCCTATCTAGCTACAGACCGCAGAAGGCGGCCAGCGTCCTGAATTGAATTTGAGAAGTGACTATCATGAACGTAAGCAACCAAGATTTCCGCAAGGCCCTCGATGGCGTTGTCAGCACGCGCAACCGCGAAGCGACACGGCAGGTGGTGCGTACCAATGAATTCCAGCTCATCGGCGCCATCACGAAGCGCCCGAACTGATCCTCCACGCCCCATGCAGGCGTTTCGCAAATCCCCGGATGTCCTCCGGGGATTTTGTTTTTAGAGCTTCTCCAGCATCAACGTCGCCCAGTCGCCGCGCTCGAGCCGCTGGCGTAGGACGAGGCCCTGACGGGCATAGGCCGCGGTGACGCGAGCCGCCTGAGTAATCAGCAGGCCCGACAGGATGATTGTGGCGCCACGGGCGGCTGTGCGCGCCATGCCGGGGGCGAGCGCGACGAGCGGCGCCGCGAGAATATTGGCGACGATCAGATCGTAAGGCGCCGAGCGCGTGATTGTCATGTGGTCGAGGCCAGTCGCGGTGATTGCGACGATCAGGCGGCCGACGCCGTTGATGCGGGCGTTCTCGATAGTGGTCTCGGTAGCGATCGGGTCGATGTCGCTGGCGATCACCGGCAGATGGGTGCGCTTGGCAAGGGCGATGGCCAGAACGCCGGTGCCGGTGCCGACATCGAGCAGCTTTTTCGGCTTAGACCGCTTCAGTGCGCGATCGATGGCTTCGAGGCAACCGGTGGTGGTTTCGTGATGGCCGGTGCCGAAGGCCTGCGCCGCTTCGATGTGGAGCGGGATGACACCAGCGGGCGGCGTGCCGCCGGTGTGGCTGCCATAGACATAGAAGCCGCCGGCGGTGACGGGCTGCAGACCCTCGAGCGATTTGGCGACCCAATTGGTCTCGGCATCGATGGGCGTGATGGTGAAATCGACGGCGCCGCCGAGCGTGGTTTTGGCGAGGTCTTCGAACGCGAGGAGATCGGGCAGCATTTCGCACGTGGCCTCGAACACCCATTCGCCGTTGGTCGTGTCCTCATGAGCGGAAGCGGTGAATGCGAGGTCGTCGCGTTCCATCACGGCATCGACGAGGGCATAGGCCTGATCTTTGGTGAGCGGGGTCGAAATCTGGCTGAGGGTCATGGTGGGTTTGTTGCCGGGGTGGGGAGGGATGTCAACGGAGGGCTTGCGCACATCGACGACTACAGTCGTCATGGCCGGACCTGACCCGGCCACCCAGCGGGGCGTTCGGCTGGGTCCCCGGATCAGCCCGGGGATGACGACCGAGAGGGCGGTAGCTGCGGCCCGACTGCAACGGTTGTGCCTCTGCGTCCATGCGCCTAGAGTTTTCGCGCAAGAGCCTGAGTCCGCGGGCCGAAGAAGTTCGATTTGTCCCCCAACCGCACCCTCACTGGTATCGGCTTCAAGGTTGGCTCCGTGCTGATCTTTCTGGGCATGGCTTCGCTGCTGAAGGCAGCGCAGGGCGTGCCAGCGGGCGAGCTGGTGTTCTTCCGTTCGTTCTTCGGCCTCGTGCCGGTGATCATCTGGCTCGCGGTGAGCGGGCAGTTGCGCGAGGGGGTGAAGACCAAAGCGGTCGGCAATCATCTGGCGCGCGGCTTTGTTGGCACGATCTCGATGGGACTGGGGTTCTTCGCGCTGACGCGCCTGCCGCTACCCGAGGCGGTGACGCTCAACTATGCGATGCCGCTGGTGATCGTGGTGCTGAGCGCGATCTTCCTGCGCGAAGTGGTGCGGCTCTATCGCTGGAGCGCGGTGGCGATCGGCTTTGTCGGGGTGGTGATCATTGCGTGGCCGAGCTTCACGCTGTTTTCGGGCGGCGTGAACCAAAGCGCCGCGGTCGGCGTCGGCGCGGCGATTGCAGCGGCGTGCCTTGGGGCCGTGGCGCAACTGCTGGTGCGGCGTCTGGTGACGACGGAGCGCTCGGCAACGATCGTTCTCTACTTCCTTGCCTCGAGCAGCATTATCGCGCTGGTGACGATCCCCTTCGGCTGGGTCATGCCAACGCCATTGCAGGCAGTCTATCTTGTTGGAGCGGGGCTGTGCGGCGGCACGGCGCAGATCATGCTGACCGAGAGCTATCGCCATGCCGATATGAGCGTGGTTGCGCCGTTCGAATACACCTCGCTGGTGTTCTCGATCATCGTCGGCTTCCTCGCCTTCGGCGATGTGCCGACCTGGCAGATGCTGGTGGGCGGTGTGATCGTCGTCGGCTCGGGGCTGTTCATCATTCTGCGCGAGCAGCAATTGGGGCGTGACCGACGCGAGAAGGGCGTGGTGACACCACAGGGGTGACGGTGCGGCCGTTTGGATGCCGAGGAACGTCGTCGCTGTCGTCATGGCCGGCCTTGACCCGGCCACCCAATCGGCGGTCCGTTTGGCTTGGTCCCCGGGTCAAGCCCGGGGATGACGGCTGTGGGTGTGGAAGGGAAAGCGGAGTCGAAATGCTGACCCCTCGCGCGACATGGGTGCGGTGAGATAAGCTCAACCGAGGAGACAGCCCCATGCTTGGACGCGCCAGTTATTCCCAGGACTTCATCATCGCCTGCCGCAAGCGGGCGGAAAAGCAGCTGAAGCTTTATGACGCGCTGGCCAAGAAAGCCGGCAAGGAGATGGGGCCGTTCGCGCCGGAGTTCTTCAACACCATGGTGCTGGCGCTGGACCACTATTTCATGCACCGGCTGCGCGGCAAAGAAGGCAAGGACGGCAATCCGCTGAACGAAGTGCGGATGCTGGCCGCGTCGCTGCTCGAGCATGATGGCGTGATGAGTGCCGACAGCACGATCAAATACGACCCGCGGAAATCGGTGACCGGGATCGCGATTGGCGAGAAGATCGACATCGACCGCGCGACGTTCGAGACGCTTGCCGATGGGTTCTTCGCGGAGATCGCGAACAAGTTTTCATAGGTTATCTCACTTTCCGCTCCCGTTTACGGGAGAGGGGGACCACGCATAGCGTGGTGGAGAGGGGAGCCCCACGCGCGGATGGTTGGTCTTGCGGGCGCCTGATTTCATACGCGACCGGGCAAAGGACCTCCGTCGGTCCATGACGCAGTCTGAGAAGACCCTATGGGCGTTACTCAGGCGTGGCCAGCTTGGAATGCGGTTCCGGCGGGAGCACCCGATCGGACCATTCATCCTCGACTTCTATTGTGCCTCAGCGAAGCTGGCGGTCGAAGTGGATGGTCTGGGGCATGAGGGGCAGCGGGATGCGCGGCGGACCGAGTGGCTGGCAGGCGAGGGGATACGCGTTTTGCGCTTCGCTGCGGCTGAGATCGAGGAACGCCCAGCGATGGTCTTGGCAGCCATCGCGCAAGCGGCTCCCCCCTCCACCGCCTGACGGCGGTCCCCCTCCCCCGTAAACGGGAGAGGAGTCCCGACTGAGGGTCTCGCTCCAGGGGCACTAGCGCTAGGTTTCTAGCCCTACGAGTTCCGGTACCCATGGAGAGATGTCCACAAGCTCGACTTTATCGGAGTGTATAGAATAGTAGTCGCGTACAACCCGGAGGCTCGTTCCGAACCTATCGTCAAAGGTTCGCTTGGTCGCTGCGTCTTTACTAAGAACGCTTTCAAGTGATCGTCGCCCATTGAAGAAGCGCAACGGGGTTTCCAAACCGAGGAGGAAGAGCTGTTTCCTCTTGGGACTGTCATGGTGGGCGAGAAAGAAGAAGTCTTTGAAGATCGAGTTCTGTCGAATTGACTCCGCGCCGCCACGCCAGGTTATGAATTTGAATTCTCCAACGCGCCGATCTGTTTCCAAATCAAAGTCGCGACCGGTGTTGCCGGCACCTAGTGACACACTTTGCACTGCTTCGCCTTGCTCGAGGATGTGAGGCAGGCAACGCAGAATACCTAACGCGTGAATTGCCACATTAATCTGGCCAACGGCCCGCTTGAGCTCTGCGGCCGCCAAAAGAGCTTGGTGACTCGCATTTACTTCGTCCAGGTACTCATCGGTTTGAGAAAGCCTCAATCCAATGATGGACCTTTCGATGCTTGAGAGCGTCGAGGTCAGCCCGGAACCGGCAAATGGTCCAAGGTCATCCAATTGCTGTGACAACGAAACATTCGATTCTCTCGCCACCGCTTACTCCGAGGCCGGCTCTAGTTCTGGCTGTCATCGCGCGAGCGGCCGCCCCCTCCACCAACCTACGCCAAGGCTTCGGTTGGTCCCCCTCCCCGTAAACGGGAGAGGAGTCTCGACTATAGGATCGCGACTCACCCCTTGTTCACAAAGCTATCGAGCACCTTCTTCTTGCCCGCCTTCTCGAAATCGATGCTGAGTTTGTTGCCTTCGATACTTTCGATGCGGCCGTAGCCGAATTTCAAGTGGAACACTCTTTCACCGACGCTGTATTTTGACGCGCGGCCATTGTCGGTTGAGCGGGCGACAAGGTCGCCGTCGATGGTGAGCGGGCCGCCGCCTTTGCGGTCTTTGGCTTGGGCGCGGGCGCGTTGCCAGCCGGGGGTTTCGTAGACGCTGTCGAAGGGGTCGGCGGTCGAGAACCGGGAGGCGGTGCGGCCGCCATAGCCGTAGCCGCCATAGGCCGAGCCGGTGTCTTTGACTTCGACGGCCTCGGGCGGCAGTTCGTCGAGGAAGCGCGAGGGCAGGGCCGATTGCCAGAGGCCGTGAATGCGGCGGTTCTGGGCGACGGAGATGCGGGCGCGTTTCTTGGCGCGGGTGATGCCGACATAAGCGAGGCGGCGCTCTTCCTCGAGGCCGGCGCGGCCGAGCTCGTCCATGGTGCGCTGCGAGGGAAAGAGGCCTTCTTCCCAACCGGGGAGAAAGACGGTGTCGAATTCGAGACCCTTGGCGCCGTGCAGCGTCATGATCGAGACGGCGTCGTCGGCTTCGCTGGAATCGCGATCCATAACGAGCGAGATGTGCTCGAGGAAGCCGCCAAGCGTCTCGAAGTCGGCCATCGAGTTGACCAGCTCCTTGAGGTTTTCGAGGCGGCCCGGACTGTCGGGCGATTTATCGGCCTGCCACATCGCGGTGTAGCCACTCTCATCGAGAATCTGCTGGGCGAGCTCGGCATGCGGGAGAGTGCGGGCGCGCTCGGACCAATTGTCGAACTGGGCGACGAGGTCGCGCAGGGTACTACGCTGGCGCGGCTTCAGATCTTCGGTTTCGAGCAAGAGGCGCGTGGCACTGAACAGCGCGCGCTCGGTGGCGCGGGCGGTCTCGTAGAGCTGGCGCACGGTCGAGTCGCCGATGCCGCGCTTCGGGGTGTTGATGATGCGCTCGAAGGCGAGGTCGTCGGCCTGGTTGGCAACGAGGCGGAGATAAGCGAGGGCGTCGCGGATTTCGAGGCGCTCGTAAAAGCGCGGGCCGCCGATGACGCGGTAATTGACGCCGAGCGTGATGAACCGCTCTTCAAATTCGCGCATCTGGTACGACGCGCGGACGAGGATGGCGATGTCGTTGAGGGCGGAGCCGTGGCGCTGCAGCTGTTCGATCTCTTCGCCGATTTGGCGGGCTTCCTCCTCGCTGTCCCAGACCGAGGTGACGCCGACCGGGTCGCCGGTTTCGCCGACATCGGTCTGCAGCGTTTTGCCGAGGCGCGATTCATTGTGCGCGATGAGATGGGAGGCGGCGCGGAGGATGTTGCTGGTCGAGCGGTAATTGCGTTCGAGCTTGATGATCTTGGCGCCGGGAAAGTCCTTCTCGAAGCGGAGGATGTTGTCCACCTCGGCGCCGCGCCAGCCATAGATCGACTGGTCGTCGTCGCCGACGACGCAGAGGTTGGCTTCGGGCGCGGGGCGGCCCTGGGCGAGGAGGCGCAGCCAGAGATACTGCGCAACGTTACTGTCCTGATATTCGTCGACGAGGATGTATTTGAACTGGCGGTGGAACTCGGCGAGCACGTCGGGGTGCTCGCGGAAGAGGCGGATGCCTTCCAGCAGCAGGTCGCCGAAATCGACGGCGTTGAGCGATTTGAGCCGGGCCTGATAGTCGGCGTAGAGGTTCTTCGCTTTGCCATTCGCGTAGGCGCCGGCTTCGCCGGGGCTAACGTCGCGGGGCAGCATGCCGCGGTTCTTCCAATTGTCCATCATGCCGGCGAACTGGCGGGCGGGCCACCGCTTCTCGTCGATGTTGTCGGCTTCGAGCAGCTGCTTGATGAGGCGGATCTGGTCATCGGTATCGAGGATGGTGAAATCGGATTTGAGGCCGACGAGTTCGGCGTGACGGCGCAGGATACGGGCACCGATGGAATGAAACGTGCCGAGCCAGGGCATGCCCTCGACGGTGGCGCCGACGAGCTTGGCGATGCGGTCCTTCATCTCGCGGGCGGCCTTGTTGGTGAAAGTCACCGACAGGATTTCGGGGCCGCGGGCGAGGCGCGAAGTGAGGATGTGGGCGATGCGCGTGGTGAGGACGCGGGTCTTGCCGGTGCCGGCGCCGGCGAGGACCAGCAGCGGACCTTCGGTAGTCAGCACCGCCTCGCGCTGTTCCTCGTTGAGGCCGCGCAGAAACTCCGCCGGCGGGCGGCCGAATTGCGAGGTGATGGGGTTTGCCCCAGCGGGAGAGGCCCGGACGGGCTCAGCAGGCGCCATGTCTTCCTTTACTCGCGATGCAGGACGAAAACCGGCAGCAGCTTTCGGGAGCCTCGCGAGGTTGACGAATCTCTTTTTGTTCTTCGCCCGCCTATATAGGCGCGGAAGGGCCGCAATGCCATGCGCCCAACCCCACAATGGCCCGTGCGAGGCCCAAATTCCGCCGTGGACGCAAGCCATTGCGAGGGTGACGCCGGGGAGTGGGTTGCCTACACTCTGCCGGTTATTGGGGGTTCGCGGCGCCAGTGCTCAACCGACTGTTCGTCATCATCGGTTTTCTGGTGATCCTCGCGATAGGCGGGGCGTTCCTCATTCCGCGCTTCATCCAGTGGGGCGACTATCGCGCCCGGCTCGAAGCGATGTCGGCGCAGGCGTTCGGCACTGAGGTCGCGATCACTGGCGATATTCAACTGACGCTGCTGCCGCAGCCCCAGATCGTGTTCACGAAAGTGCGGGTGGGGCCCGAGGCGGCGCCAGCGATGGAAGTGGACAAGATCGAGGCGGAGTTCTCGCTGCTCGATTTCCTGTCGGACCGCTACAAGGTCACCCGGTTGCGGCTCGACCATCCGGTGATCAATGTCGGGATCGGCACGGACGGAGCACTGGAGTCCGGGCTAGTCTTCGACGCTAAGGCCGAGCAATCCAATGTGTCGATCGACAATGCCGATGTGCGGGACGGGTCAATCCGGCTCGCCGATGCGCGGTCTGGCAAGGTCTATGCGGTCGATGCGATCGAGGGTGCGCTGAAGCTCGAGGCGCTGAAGGGGCCGTTCAGTTTCCAGGGGACAGCGACGCTCGATGGCGCCGGCTATGGCGTTCGCGTCGGGACGGGCAAGCTTGATGAGGCCGGGGCGACCAACCTCTCGCTCTACGTCAAGGCGAGTGATGACAGCTTCTCGCTCGACAGCCAGGGCGCGCTCGAAGCCGGAGCGAAGCCGAAATACACGGCGACGATTACCTATCGACGCCCGCCGCCGAAGCCTCTGGAAGGCGAGACGCTCGATGCGGGGCGCGGCGACCTCGTGCTCGAGGGCAAGATCGAAGCGGGGTCGGAGCGGGTGCTGCTGACGGACTACACTCTGGTGCCCGATGAGAACCGCGGCGCGACGCGGCTGACGGGCGCGGCGGAGCTCAAGGTCGGCAAGGACACTTCGTTCAACGCGATCCTCTCGGGTGGCGTGATGGCACTGCCGCCGCGCGACGCGACCAAGGAACTGACCGATCCGCCCTACGAGTTGGTGCGGCTGTTGGGTGAGACGCCGCTGCCGCCGATCCCGGGGATCCCAGGCACGGTCGGCATCGATGTGACCGAGCTCAATCTGCGTGGCGTGTCGCTGCGCAATCTGCGGCTCGATGCCAAGACGGATGCGCATAGCTGGACGATCACCGATTTCGCCGCGACGCTGCCTGGCGGCACGAGCGTGGGGCTGACGGGCAATCTCAGCGTGGTCGACGGGCATCCGATCTTTGCTGGCGGCGTGACGCTGGCGAGCCAGCAGCTCGACCGGCTGGCATCGCTGTGGCGCAAGCCGACGGACAGCAATCCGCTGTTCGGCATGGCGGGGTCGTTGACGTCGGACATTGCGCTGTCGAGCGATACGTTGACGTTGTCGTCGGGGACGCTGATCGTTGGCGGGATCAACCAGGGGTTCGATGCGTCGATAGGGTTTAGCACGACACGCGAGCTGAAGCTCGATGCGCATTTCACGACGCTGGGCGAAGAGGAAAGCGCGGCGATCGCGGCGCTGATGCCTGACATGACGGGCAGCAGCAGCTTCGGCGCGACGTTCCCCAAGGGCACGATCGATCTGAGCGCCAGCAAAGCCGTGCTGTTCGGGTTGCTGGGCGACAATCTGGCGGTGTCGGCGAGCTGGGAGGGCGGGGTCCTCGAACTCTCGAAACTCTCGACGACCGATCTTGGCGGCGCAGCGATCGATGCGAAGCTCACGGCGTTCGGTACCCTGATGAAACCGGAGCTCTCGGGATCGGGCAGCGTGAAAGTCTCGGACAACGCGCCGATCGTTGGGGCGCTGCTGGGCAATCTGGCGACACCGCCGGCAGTAGCGGAGTTCTTGCGGCGTTCCCTACCGGCGACGCTCGCCTTCCAGCTTGCAGCGCCATCGGGGGACGGCAGCCAGGCGCTGAGCCTTAGCGGTAAGCTCGGAACAGCCGATGCAAAGCTCGAAGCGCAGCTCGGGGCGGGCATTGCCAACGCGCTGACGGCACCAATTTTGGCGACGCTGGATCTGGCGTCGAAGAGCCCGGCCCTGATGAGTGCGCAGCTGGGCCTCGGCGACGCGGCGATCTTCGACGATAGAACGCCGTTGCGTCTGTCGGCGAGTGTCGATGGCGTGCCGAGCAACAGCTATGAACTGCATGCGCGGCTCGAAGGCGGTGCTGACCACATCGAATTCGCCGGCAATGTTGTGCCCGGCGACTTCAGCAAGATCACGGGTGGTGGCACACTCGATGTGGCGCTGGCCGATCCGGCGGTGTTGGCTGAAACGCTTGGGGCAGGCGGTATCTATCTGCCGCCGCTTGCCGGAACCGCGAAGCTGCAGTTTGCCGGGCTCGACAGCTTGAAGCTGAGTGAGATCGCTGCAAGCGGTGTGACGGGCGATCTGGCGTTGATCCGGCACGACAGCATCGTGTCGATCACCGGCGCGGTCAGCATCGCGGCGCTCGATGTGCGCGATCTGCTGCCGGTGCTTGTCGGGGCGTCAGGAACTGTCGCGGGCGAGGGATTGTGGCCTGAAGGGCCAATCGATATCGGCCAGGGTCTGCGTTCGAGCGAGGGGCGGGTGGATGTCAGCGTAGCGACACTCAACGTATCGGCACGGCCGGTCTTGACGCGTGCATCGTTCGGGATGGTCTGGGATGCGCAGAGCGTCAGCGTCAGTGACCTCACGGGGGATGCGGGCAGCGGACGGTTGAGCTTTGACGTCAAGGTGTGCTGCGCAAATCCGGCGCTGCCCGACAAGCAGGTGTCGGGCCGGCTTGCGCTCAACGGCGTGCCGCTCGATCTGGTGGTGCCGGATGCGATCGGCGCCGGGCTGGACGGGACGCTCGATGGGGCGGCGCAGTTCGACGGGACAGGGGCGAGCCTTGCTGCGGCGATGAGCGCGATGACGGGCAGCGGCAGCTACACGATCAGCGATTTCTCGGCGGCCCATTTCGATCCGCAGACCTTTAACGGGGTCGGGACGATCACCGGACTGGTCGATATGGCGCCCGAGGAGATCGCGAAAATTATCGCGGCGCGGCTCGACGCTGGGCCGTTCAAATCGAACCTCTTCACCGGCGGCTTCACGATCGCGGGTGGCACGCTGCGCAGCCCGAATTTGGCGATCGCCGGCGATGGCGCCCGGATTTTCGGTGGCGCCAATGTGGGTCTTGGGACCCTCGGACTCGATGCCCGTTATTCGATGTCGCCAACCGTGATTGCCGATCCGCTGAGCCTGGTCGATCCGACAACATCGGAGATCGCGGCAGCGGTCACTGGCTCGCTGTGGGCGCCGGTCGCCACCTATGATGTGTCTTCCCTGGCGGAAGGAATGAAGATCAAGGCCAGTGAGATCGAGCTGGCGCGGCTCGAGCAATTGCGCGTCGAAGACGAGGCGCGGCAGAAGGCAGCCGCGGATGACCGGGTGCGTGTCGCCGCGGAGCAGGCGGCTGCGGAGGCTGCCAGACAGGCCGAGGTGGAAGCGGCCGCGAAGGCGCTTGCAGACGAGGCCGCCGCAAAGGCGGCTGACGATGCCGCCAAGAAAGCTGCAGCGGACGCAGCCAAGAAAGCGGCGGCCGACGCCGCCAAGAAAGCCGCACAACCGGCTCAGCCCCTCGATCTCGGCCTGTAGCCGTCCAGCTAGAATGCCATCGTGACGCCGGCGCGGGCCTGGACGCTCGGGGTTCCACCGAACGGGATGATCGCCGCGAGGCGGCCGGTGAAGTTGATCGTCTCGTTGATCGGCATGTCGAGACCGATGGAGGCCTCGACGAAATCGGCGATGGGTGCGGCGCCGGGTACAGCCAGTGGGATGCCGACGAGGGTGCCTGCAATCGTGCCGCCATTGCCGAGATTGTGGCTGTAGCCGATGCTTGCGCTGACCCAGGAGTCCTTCCGGAATTCGCGTCGGGCCTCGACGCCGAACGTCACCAGCGTCGAGCTGGTGGTGAAAGCCGAGAAGGTCGCGGGGAAAGGGCCGCCGGTTTCGGTGTAACCGGCGAAGCTCATTGACGACAGGCTGACATTGACGAATGGCGTGACGAGCGTGTCGGCGACGAGATCGTCGAAGGTCCAGCCCGCTTGTGCAGTGAAGCCTGCTCCGTCGCCGAAAGTCGAGCCGCTGGAGGTCACGGGCGTGTTGCCGTTGAGATACCCGCGAGCCACCGTGCCGTTTACGCCAACAAGCGCGCCGCCGAGCAGCCAGTCGAAGCCGCTACTGGGCCTGCTGGCGAGGGCGAGGGTTGCGGCCGGGCCGAAGAATGTCGCCGAGCCGTTGAAGGGCATGAGGGTCCGGATGCCGGCGATGCCGAGAGATCCAGCGATGGTGACGTTGGGGCCGATGCCGTAGGTGACGCCTACTGTTGCCGACGTGGTCGGGTCGCTGTCGAAAGCGCCGTAGGCGTAGCCTGTTAGACCGCCGTTCTTGCCCTGGGCGGCCATGTCGCCGGCGGTATCGATCTCGGTGCCGAGATAGGTGCTGGCGGTGGCGCCGAGCGCGCCGAGGCCAGAGAAGGATTCGCCCGCCGTCTGAGGCGTGATGATGGCCATGACGGGATCGGCTTCCTTGCAGGCATCGACGCAGTGTGCGATCCAGACGCCACCGGCGTTGGATATGGCGCCGCTGCCCATGATCACCATTCCGTCGTTGGATATGGCCATCGCGTCGGTGAGCGTCCAGCCAGAAATATCGACGCCGCCCTGGCTGAGTAGGTCCGATATCAGGCGGAGCTTGCCGTTCTCATCCCAGCGGACGGCATGCGTCTTGAGCGCGGCGTCATACGAGACGCCCACGACAATCATGCCGTCGGCGGACATGTCACTGGCCTGAGAGACTTCATATGTTCCGCCAGTGAGTGCTCCGAGATCGGTGCCCATGCCGTCGATCCACCGAAACGCGTGGATGACAGTACTTGAGAGTCTAGAGTTACCAACAACGATCTTGCCGTCATACGAAACGGCGGAAGCGCCTGAACTCAGTTCTCCTGACAAGTACGTCACGGGTGTGCTGGTACCTGTGCTGGCCTCCCATCGCTGGTTGCCATACAGAATGACGTTGCCGTCGCCCGACAGCAGAGGGCCCCCCGACGCGAAGCCAAGGTCGGTGCGCGTTCCCTGGTCGCTATTTCCGGTCCTCACCCACCGGAAGACCTGTGGTGTAGTAGTTGTCCAGTTGTACCCGATTACTACGGAGCCGTTGTCGGAGATCGCGGTGGCGCGTCCGTAGTCGGTGCCATTGATAGCAATATCGCCAATATCCGTGACCGCGCCTGTCGCTGCGTTCCAGACCGTTGGATGGTATTTGGCGCTCCCAGTCACATGGGACGCCCCGGCGACGTATCTGCCATCTGCCGAAATTGCTTCTATAAGGGCGCTGTTGATCTGGGTTGGAAGCGCTTGAAGCGGGGTGACCGTAGTGGCGTTCCATACGGCCGCACCAACGCCAGTCCGAAAGCCGGCAAACACTGACCCGTTT